>JADLBI010000067.1 GCA_020847775.1 Opitutaceae bacterium | reverse complement strand
TGCCGCAACCGGACGGGCCGACAATCGCGTAAACCTGCCCGCGCGCCGCCTCGAACGACACGCCCTTGAGCACGTGCACGCGGCCCTCGCCTTGACCGAGGTATCGGTGCAGGCCGCGGCAGGACAGTGCGAGATTGGTGTCGTTGGCCATAATCGGTTACTGGGCGGTGCCTCGGATCACGTCGCCCGGCTCCAATTTCGCCGCGCGGCGCGCCGGGACGAGGCTGGCCAACATCACCATCACCACGGCGGTGCTGACGGCCGCGACGTAATGCCAGCCACTCCAGGCGACCACAAAGGTTTCGGTTTTGAAAATGCCGGTAATCGAAATCGGTATCTTCGAGACGCCGAAGGTCACGGCCGCGCCAAACGCCATGCCGAGCACGCAACCAATCGCGAGGACGATGACGGCCTGCCAGAGAAATATCCGGGAAATGTCTTCGCGGGTGTAACCCATGGAGCGCAGGATTGCGATTTCCTTGGTCTTCTCCATGACGATCATCGCGAGGGTGTTGAACATTGCGAGGCCGGCGATCAGCGTGAACACCGACACCTGATGGCCGAGGAATAACCGAGCGCACCGAAGGCCTGCAGCCAAGACTTCTCGCGTTCTTGCCATGATTTCGCGCTGTGGTGCAGCACTTCGCTCATGTGATCGGCGTCTTGTGGCGCGCGGTCCTTGTCGAGCAAGTCCACCTGCAGAAATGATGCGCCGGTGGTTTTTTTCAGCAGCGAGCGGGCTTCGCCGAGATTGAGGTAGAGCCAACTGCGGTCGATGTCGCTCACACCGGTTTCATAAAGGGCGGCCACGCGGTAACGCCGGGTCTGCCCGGAGGTCTCCAAAGTGAACGAGTCGCCCACGTCGAGCATGAGGCGATGCGCCATTTCCTTGCCGAGCAAGGCACCGGCTGGGCTGGTGCGAAATGTCTCCAGATCGCCACGCACGATTTGATTGCCCAGCTGGGAGACGCGCAGGTGGTCGTCGATGTTGATGCCGTAAACCTTAACCGACTCGCTTTTGAAAGAGCTGTTGATCGTCACGGATCCGTAGAGCACTTCGGAAACCGCGACCACGTTGGGGAACCGCTTGAGTGCATCGATCACCAGCTTGGGTTCCTGAATACCCTGGATGTATTTGCGTCCCTCCTTTTGTTGCACCTCGAAATCCGAGCCATAACCACCCGCCGCCATGCTGCGCATGGTGTCTTGGATTTCGTCCTCGATGAGGATTGCTCCCTTGGTTCCCAAAATGGTGCGGATAAAAAACGCCTCGAAACCTTTCGTCGTGGCCTGCGTCACGATAAACAGGCCCACGCCAAGCACGATACACGAGAGACTCATCAGCATGGCCCGTTTCTTGGCCGTCAAAAAACGGTAGGCGATGCGCAGATTAGGCGACATGTTCCGGGACGGGCCTAACCGGCTCAGTTGTTGTCTTTGCGCTCGACCAAGACTGGGCGGACGCGATCACCTTCGCGGAAGCGATCAAGCTGGTCTACGATGACCTGCTCCCCAGCGGACAGCCCTTTGAGGATTTCCACCGTGCTCATACTCACGTAGCCGGTCTCGACGTTGCGCAACGGCACGCGGCCGTCCTTCACGACGTAGACATAATTGCCGAAAAGCGCACGGCGCGGGATCTTGGCCTTGGCCTCACGTTCGCCGACCACGATGGTGATTTCACCCGTGATGCCCGGCACGAGCTTCTCCGGGGCGATATCCACCTCCACATGCACGATGTAGCGTTGTGTCGTCGGATCAGCCGTCGGCAAAATCTTTACGACCGTCGCATCGTAGAGCCACGCGCCATACGGCAGAAAACGCACTGACGCCTTCTGCCCAACCTTAAGGTCAGCGAAGTTTTCCTCGCTGATTTTGGCCTCCACGGTGCGGCTAGTGGAGATCAGGATGGCGATTGGGGCGTTCCCTCCGATGAGATCGCCCGGGCGCGCGTAAACGATCGACACCACCCCGTCGAACGGCGCGGTGATGGTCATCTTCTCCAGCTGACGCTGTTTGACCCGCAGCGTGTTTTCGTAGCCCTCGATGAGCAGCGCGTTGTTCACTTTCTCCAATTCCAGCCTCTGCTCGATCTGCTGCACCTCGCGACGCTTCCGCACGAGATCCGTGTCGGAGGCGTTGCCCGATTTGTAGAGCCGCTCTAGATCCGCCAAGCCGTCGCGCGCGTTCGCCAGATCCAGCGCGATGGACGAACCCACCGCGATGCGTTTCTTGGCGGCGGCGTATTCGTCCTTGGTCTTTTCAATCTCCAGCGCGAGGTCACCGGTGTCCAGCTGGCAAAGCACTTCGCCGGCCTTTACTGCCTTGCCGGGATCAAGCTCGCTCTTGATGACGCGACCACCAACCTCGCTCTTGAGCTCCATCTCAAACTCCGCCTGCACAATGACGCTGCCGGGCACGGCCTTGACCGCCCGCCCGCTGGTCACTTCGGCAACCAAGGCCACAGGCCGGGAAAAATAGAAGTAGCCAATGATCGCAAGGAGAACGACCGAGGCTGCGATGAGAGTGTTCTTACCCATGACGTATTAACGCACCTTCACATTTCCCACCACCGGGTCCCGAGCGATGAGGGACACGAACTCCATGTTTTTGAGCATAAAATTAACCCGTGCATTGTTCGCGGACACCAAGGAGCTCAAATAGTTCGCTTGCGCCGCGCTCACATCTGCCTCGGCGGCATTTCCTCGTGCGAAATCCTCCTGTCTGAACTTCAAAAAGACCTGACTGTTATCGAGAATCTTGTCGCTGATGGACATTTGCCGATAGGCCAGATCAATGCCGCGGATTGCCGCTTCGGCTTGGCGGCGTTGGTTCTGCACCGCCACCCGATAGCTCTCCTCGCTCATCCGTTTTTGCGCCAACGCAGTCCGCACGCCTCCCCGGGTGGCGAACCCGTCAAAAATCTGCCAGTTGACCGAGAAGCCCACATATTGGGAGAGCACCCCATATCGCAGACCGCTGTTGATCGTGTAACTCTGTTCGTCCTGGCTAAGGCCCATGATGAAATTTAATTTGGGCAGCAACCGTTTGCGCTGGTTCAGGTAGTTCAGCTGGTTCACTTCGATTTGCTTGCGCATGATTTCGAGCGCCGGAGTGTCGGGGACATTTTGTCCGAGGAACTGGTTGAGTCGTGAGTCACTCGCCACACGATCATACGTCATTGTCGGCACTTCTTCCGGCAGAGACTCGACGGCCGGAGCGGGCTGGCCGGTCAGGTCTTTGAATTGTTGCTCTGTCGCCGCGTAGTAATTCTCTTGGTTGGCGACATCCAGAGCGGCCTGTTCCGCCGCCATCCGGAGCGGAAATACTTCGCCTTGGGAGATGAGTTTTTTGTTTGCCCGATCCTCACCGGAACGCAAGGCCTCATCGGCCCGCTGTTGGGCGAAACGCGCGTTGCGTAGCTGACTCTTGGTGGAGATCAAGGTCAGGTAAGACC
>JADLBI010000066.1 GCA_020847775.1 Opitutaceae bacterium | reverse complement strand
CGGGGTCATGGCGGAGTTGGCGATGCGAGTCAGTGCCAGGGAGCAATCCATCCAGAATGGCAGGTTGCGCTTGGGGTTGGTAATTTGGGTTGGCTTGGAGCCAAGCAAATTTAAGCGGAAGGTTTATCTGGATCCGGTTCAATCCGCGCCATCCTCGGTCAAATCGCCCGGCGGAGTTTTTTGAAAATGCGGAATAGTGCCGGCCACGATTTCCTGCATCCGCTCCATCGCGGCGGTTTCACCGTCCACCGCGCCGGTTTGCATGAGCACGTAGGCCCAGCGGTCCGCCCGGCCGTGTCGCAACCGATCCCAGGCGCCAAAAACCATGCGCTCCCAATGCGTCGCCACCACCCGGTTGCTGCTGACAAACCAATACGCCAGCAACGCGGGAAACTTGCGCCCGCCGTTCTCGTGTTCGATGCGCAGCACCGTCACCGGAATGGTCGCTCCGGGTTGCCCGGGAACCGTGAACGCCTCGCGACCGCGCCCCGTGATCGTCCACCCTTGCCCAGCCACACAAAGTTCAGGGCGATGAATCGAACTGCGGTCCCGCCCGCTCAACACGATGGACAAGAACACCTGCTGGCCGGGTTGATGCAGCGCCACGTAGTTGCGCCGCGAGTAGCCCGTGTCCGGCGGCAAGATCTCGCGTTCCACCGCCGTAACCTCCGCCCGTCGGCCAATCCAATCCGCGCCGATAAAAGCGGGCAACTCCACCGGAGCCGAACCATCGGCAGTCAGAAAAATTCCGGCATCCGTGCGCACCGGGATTCGATCCAGCCGTCGCACCAGCACCACCACGCCAACACCCATCAACAGCACACCCACCAGCACCCACCGGCCACGGCTCGGTGCTGCGTCTGCTGGCGGCGACCAGAATGAATGGTGCTGCTCGCCGTCCATTGCCACCGCACCCGGCAACCACCGGCGCAGCAAACTCGTCGTCGCGAGCACCAACCCCAGCACGATGACAAACACGATAAACCCCGCCCACTCGTGCACGAGCACCCCGGCCCCTTCACCGAACCACTCCGCCGCAAAAATGATCGCGGTGATGCGCGCGACATTGCCGACGTAGGTGAACGGAAAGCTCAGCACCAAAATCAACGCGCGCAGCCACCACGCGCGAAAATTGAGATAACCCACCAGCAACGACAGCGCCGTCAGCGCCATCAGTGACCGCACGCCCGAGCACGCCGCGGCCACATCGTATTGATACGCGCCATCCGGCGCGAAGAGCTGCGTGCCATTGCGCACCACCTCGATGCCTGACCAATGCGCGATGGCGCGGCTCGCCTCGATCACCCACAGGCGCAGCCAAAAACCCGCCGTGTCGAGCACGTTGAGCGGCAGCGCGAATATCATGAACGCCAGCGGAAACGCCGCCGCGCGCCCCCAACGGCGCCCCCCCGCCAGCACCGCCACGCCCCACAAAAACACCAGAGCGGCCACCACCGAAATCCGCGTCTGCTGCACCGCGTAGCCCAGCACATGCAGGCCCAAACCCGCCGTCATCGCCGCGAATGCCAACCCCGGTTGCGCGGCATTTGGCGCCACGGCCTCCTGCCGCGCGTTGCGCCAGAACAACCACAGGCTCAGCCCGAGGATCAGCCAACCATGCTCGGTTTCGGACGGCGGATTGATCCACTGAAAACCCAACCAGTAAAACACGGACGCCGAGTCGATGTAGCCCCGCGTCGCGTTGCCCCAGCCCTGCCACACCACGAAGCCGACGCCCAAACACAGCAAAGCCGGCCAGAGAACGCGCAGGCGGGCTTGCAGGTGGCTTGTCATGCGACGAAGAGAAAACTTAACTCCATGCGCTTGGCAAAACCAACTCCAACCTGTCCAACGCATTTGCTCGTGGCCGAACTGTGGGGCCTCGGCGACCTCGCGCTGGCCATGCCGTTTTTGCGCGAAGCCGCCCGCCACGGCCGCGTGACCCTGCTGGCCAAACCACACGCCGCACCGCTCCTGCGGCGTTTCGCGCCCGCCGTGGAGCTGATCGAGTTCACCGCGCCATGGACCGAGTTTCGCGGCAAATACCGCTTCCACCACTGGCCGTGGCGCGAGATGCGCGCCGTGGCCCGGCAACTGCGCGCGGAAAAATTAAATGCGGCCGTTTCCGCCCGGCCCGATCCGCGTGAGCATCTTTTTCTGCGCTGGGCGGGCCTTCGCGATCTGCGCGGATTTCCCCGGGCCGGTTCCGGTTTCATCTTGCGCCGCGCGCTGGCCACACCCCACGAACCGCATCGCGCCGCGTATTGGCGCGCGCTGGCTGACAGCTTCGGTTGGGCACTGCCGCCACCGCCCGCGACTGTGCCCAACGGCAATCATGTGGTCATCCACTGTGGTGCGGCGCAGCCCACCCGCCGCTGGCCACGCGAACGCTACGACATCATCGCGACCCGGTTGCGCAACGCCGGTTGGCGCGTGACCGTGCTCGACGAGGCGTTGACCGATCTCGAAGTGCTACTCGAGCACCTCGCGGGCGCGGACCGATTCGTCGGCAACGATTCCGGGCCGGGGCATCTCGCCGCGCTAAGCGGTGTGCCGACCTATACCCTCTTCGGCCCACAGCTACCCGAGCGATTTACCCCGCGGCATGCCCGCGCGGCTTGGATCGAAGGCGCGCCGTGCCGCTTCAAGCCATGCCATGACTATTGCCGTTTCGACCTGCCGCACTGCCTGCTGCATCACACCACCGATGCCGTGTGGACGGACATTCAACGCTGGCTTCAAGGGCTCTGATACCCGTTCGCCCTATCCACTCCCACCGGTCGCCCCAGCACCGCGCCGCGCCAAAACGCCTTGAGTGATGCGCCCAGCGCACGCAGCGAATATCCCCGCGCCCGCCAGTAACGAAAATGGTTGCCCGGCAAGTGGCGCAATATCCGGCGTCCGTGCCGCAGCCGCACCGCGGTATAGGCCGCGTTTTGCAACGATTGGCATACTTTGCGCGCGCATGCATCTGGTGAAATCGGCGGACTCAAGTGCTGGCAGACCGCCGCCGGTGCGAGCACAGTGTTGAACCGGGCGGAAAGCCGCAGCGTGTATTCGATATCCGCGCCCTGATACCACAGGAGTGGATTCGGCAGACCGATGCGCTCCACCGCTCGGCGAGTGACCACCATGCTCGCCCAGATGGACCAGTTCCAGCGCAACGCTGCGGTGCCGCAACGCGCCTGAAACTCGATTGGCGTCAGCCCTCGGCGTATCTCATCCCAAGCTGGCTGCGGCAAAGGCCCGGGAAACCACGCGATGCGACCCTGATTATCGCTCAACAGCGGCGAGACAGCATCGGCCCGCGCCGCCGTCATGGCGTCCAGCATGGTTGGAAGCACCCCGGCAGTCGCGACCATGTCGTCATCCATAATCCAGCAATGGGTCGTATCGGGCCGTCGAAGCGCGGCCTCCAAACAGCGCGCTATGCCGCCGCCGGTGCCGAGATTTTCGCCCGGCTCATCCCAGTGCAACGGCACGGGCGAGATCGCGCGCAGCTCCGCCTCGTGCGCCCGCGTGCCGCCATTGTCCACGACCACGATACCGATCAGCGCCGACCCTTGCCCGTGCAAAGATGCCAGCAGGCGGCGCAGTAATTCCGGCCGATGCCACGCGGCGACCACCCCCATGACGCACGTTTTCATGCTCGCGCCAAAGTTTGACGATAGACTGCCGCGGTGGCCCGCGCGCAAGTCTCCCAGTTAAACAACGCCGCCCGCGCGCGACCCGCCGCGATCAGCCCCATACGCAACGCGTCGCCACTCAACATGTGCCGCGCCGCCGCCAGAAAACCCGTCACGTTCAGGGCCGCGTAATTGACCGCATCGCCGCCGACCTCGGGCAAACTCGCCACCCGCCCGCAGATCACGGGGCAGCCCGCCGCCATGGCTTCCAACACCGGGAGCCCGAAGCCCTCGTAAACACTGGGAAACAACAACGCCCGCGCGCGACGATACAAGGCCAGCAGAACCTCGTCGGGTTGATACCCAAGAAAACGCCAGCCCACGGGTGCCTCGCCTTCGCGCGCCACGCCCGCCCAGCGCGAACCCACGATCAACAAAGGCGGTAGCGTTTTACCCTCGGCCGCCGCCGCCAGCCAAACCTGCCGGAGCAGGGCGAGATTCTTGCCGGGCTCGAGCGAACCCACGAATAAGAAAAACTCCGCCGGCAGTTCAGCGGGCACCTCCTCGGCTTCCGCCAGAGTCACCCCATGATGCACCACGCTGATCCTCCGCGCCGAGAGGCCGAGCAGCGCAATGGCCTCGTCCGCGGTGAATTGGCTGACCGCGATGATTCGGTCGGCCCCGGCTAGTTGCCTCAATCGGCGAACGCCGCTGTGACGCTGCCAAGCACGGAAACGCTCCGGATGCCGCAATACCGCCAGATCGTGCAAGGTCACCACCTGCGGCACCGACGGACGCGCGAGCAGCGGCAGGTGGGTCGAGTGCAACAGATCCACTGAGCGCAATCGCACCCGACCGGTCGTGCGCGCCCACACGCCCTCGCGCCAAGCGGTCTTGAGCAGGCGTTGCGGCTGCGCGTAATCAAAATTCTCCACCGTCCACACCCACGGGATCACATGCAAATCGGCATCGCGCAAAGTGGCCAGCCCCTGCTGCATGCCGCGCACATAACGCGCCACACCCGCGCGGGTGGTGTAGAGGGCGTTGGTATCGAGGGCGACGCGCATCACGGCTGGGCGCGATCAAACGACTGGTTTTACCGTTGCGGCGCAAGCCAGCGTTGCTCCGCCGCAGGATTGCATTGCGGCGGCGGACCAGAAAGTTTGGTCCGCGATGACGACCTTGGCCCGCCGCGATCTCGCGCAACGCCTCACGCCCGTGGTGTTGGCCCAGTTCGTCGGCGTGCTCTGCGGTATCATCGGAGTGAAATTATCCTCGTGGCTGGTGCCGCCGGAAGTGCTCGGTGACTACGGCGTGTTCATGAGCTTCACCACCGTGGGCATGTGGGTGGTCCACGCCGGCTTGATCAAATACACCAGCCGCCATTGGGCGGCCGAGCCCGATAAGCCAACATTGCTACGGCAGGTGCTGCGTTTGTGGTGCGCCAAAGCGCGATGGTTGCTTATTGTCGTGCTCGCCGGCGCGGGCGCGATTTTCGGGCTGACTGGACAAGCCGCTTGGTTGGTCTTCCCGCCGCTACTCGTTTGCGCGGCCGCGCTTTCGCTGTCCATGCTGGGCGCGACCGCCTTGCAGGTGAACCGGGAGCATTGGCGGGATTGCGGCGTCTCGGCCGTCGGCTCGCTCACGCGCACGTTTTTACCGCTGCTGTTCTTTTTGCTGATCGGCGTCGGGGGACTCTACGCCGGGCTGACTGCCCACACGCTCATCGGTCTGGCGCTAGTCGCGTGGGTGTTTCGCCAATATTGGCGCGCCTCGGCCAACTCACCTTGCGCACCGGTCCCATCGGTTTACCTTGGCCCAACCTTCACCCTCCTCGCGCTGGCCGATTGGGCGCTAGTCGGTGTGAATCGCTGGATCGTCGCGGGCAACTTCGGCAGCGTGGAAACGGGGTTCTACACCTTGGCTGGAAATATTGCGGTCATCGGGCCGATTCTGGTCGGCGCGGTGCTCAAACAGTTATTCCAACCCGGCCTGTTCACCCTCGGTGATCGCGCCGACCCGGAGTCGCTGCGGGTGTTACGCCGCCGAGTGGACCTGCTGGCGGCGGCGTTCGCGCTACTGGCCATCGCCGGGGTGCTCCTGCTCGATCTCGTCATGCCTTGGCTGGTCGGGCCACTCGTGGATCAACGCTACAGTGCGGCGCTGCACTGGATCGCGCCCGCTGGATTTTTCAGCACCGCGGTCATCACCGGCCAGTTTTACCACCTGCTGCTGCTGGCGGTCCGGCGCGAGCAGGATTGCGCCCGCGTGGATCTGACTGGCGCGGCGGTGTTGATTGGCGGCGGCATCATCACGGCCTCGTGTGGTCGGCACGCTTTCACCCTTTGGCTGTGGTGGAGTCCGTTGCTGCCGTGGCTGCTCAACCGCACGCTGGCGCGCCGCCGCTGCGCGGGCGTCAAGCCTACTGAAAATGATGCCGCCGCCTGATTCTCGTTTTGCTCCGGCTGGTGAATTCGCTTGGGCTAGGCCTACATGACCGTCTCCCCACTCTGGCGTAACCGACTGGCCGCGATCTGCTCGGCCGTGCTGGCCTTGTGGCTGGGGACGCAACTCGCCCAGCAGGAATTTTTTTGGCCCATGCTCGTGGGCGGTTTTCTGGCTACGCTGGCGTTGACGCGGTTTTTTCAGATGCCGTTCGATGTGATCTTTCTGGGCGGCATTCTCTTCGGCTATACCGCTGGCAACCGTGGTTTCGCCCAAGTCTCGTTGCTGAGCTTCTTCCCCCTGCTGCCGGCTGAATTTGTGTTGCTGGTGGCAGGCGCCGCCCTGCTCGTGCAAAGCGCGTTTCGGCAGGTCCGCCCAGTGCGTCGCGACAGCCTGAATCTGCTCATTCTCCTGTGGATGATCCTCTGCAGCCTGCGGATACCGCTCGATGTGCGCGCCCACGGGTTCAACGCCATCCGCGATTACGCCACGGTTTACTACGCCGCGCTCTTCTTCATCGCGCAGGCCCTGGCCGCCCACGCGCGGCACCGCGCGTGGCTGCTGCAATGCGTCATCGTTGGCAGTATCGCCATGCTGGTGCTTTATCCGCTCACCGAGCTGTTCCCGGGGTTCTTTTACGATGTCCTCACGCTGCGGGGCAACGCCCTGATCGCCTACAAAGGAGACTTGGTCGGCACGCTGCTGGTGGCAGGCGGAGTGCTATGTTATCACCGCTACGAGCCGACGCGACCGGGCTGGGCCGCCGTCGCAAGCCTGATTTTGATCGGTGCCTCACTGGCGACCAACAATCGTTCGTCACTGGTCGCGCTCGTCTCCTTGCTGGGCTTGTTTGCGCTCGCCCGGCGCTGGCGGCTTCCCGCCCTGGTCGGCGCGGCCGGCGCGCTGTCGGTCGCTGGCATCTTGTTTTTCGCCTATCTGACCAACACTCCGTGGCGGCACACTCCCCTGCACGGAGCTTATGAGCGGGCGGCTTCAATCATCGATTTGGCCGGGACAGGGCGTTACACCGGTGCGGACACGTTTTTTAAGGGCGACAACAACCGTTTCCG
>JADLBI010000065.1 GCA_020847775.1 Opitutaceae bacterium | reverse complement strand
GACATCGCCGCGCTCGTGCCCGTCATCCGCGGCGCCGACGGCGTCATCACCGATTGGCGCGGCGGCTCGCCCTACCCCGCCGATTCCACCGTCGCCGCCGCCACACCTGAACTGCACGCCGCAGTGCTGGCAGAGTTGAACGCATAAGAACATGTAGGGCGGGATCGCTGATCCCGCCTTTGGGGCACATCACTTTCGTTGGCGGGATCAGCGATTCCGCCCTACGGCCAACCTCACTTCTTCGGCTTCTTCCACTCCGCCGTGATGCGCGAGCTGAAACCGCCGCGCGCTTTCCAATCGGCGATAATCGTGAGCGAGCGCGGTTTCAGCGCCTTGCCGAGGTCGTCGCAAATCTTGTTCGTCGCGGCCTCGAAAAAGATGCCCTCGTTGCGGTAGGCGTGGAAGTAGAGCTTGAGCGACTTGAGCTCGACGCAGGTCTTGTCCGCCACGTAGCGCACGGTGATGTCGGCAAAATCCGGGTGGCCGGTCATCGGACAAACCGATGTGAACTCGTGATGCGTGTGCTCGATCAAATAATCCCGGTGCGGCGCCGGATTGGGAAAGATTTCGAGAATCTTGGCCTGAGACATGGATGGTAGTAGTGAGCAGCGAGTAGCGGGTAGCGAGTATAAACAGAAGGGTATCGTCTGCGGTATGCTCGCTACCCGCTACTCACTACTCGCTACCGCGCGAGGCAGCCGCCTCGCGCTACGTCGCCGTCTCCGTGAACCGCTGCTCGCGGATGACCGTGATCTTGATCGCGCTGGGATACTCGAGCTCGGCCTCGACGCGCTGGCGCAACTCGCGCGCGATTTCCCGCGCGCGATCATCGGTGACGGTCTCCGGTGAAACCACGACGCGGATTTCACGGCCGGCCTGGATGGCGAACGATTGCTGCACGCCCTCGATGGAGTTGGCCAACTGCTCCAAACGCTCAAGTCGTTGCACGTAGCCGGTGATACTCTCGGCGCGCGCGCCGGGACGGACCGCGGAGATCGTGTCGGCCAAAATCACGAGGCCGGCGTAAACCGTTTCGGGCTTCACCTCTTCGTGATGCGCCTCGACCGCGTTGACCACGATCGGCGTCTCGCCGTAGCGCTTGATGAACTCCGCGCCGATGCGCGCGTGGCTGCCTTCGAGCTCCGCGGAAATCGCCTTGCCGAGGTCGTGCAACAGGCCGGCGCGTTTGGCGAGGTTGGGATCGAGGCCGATCTCGCTCGCCATCATGGAGGCGAGAAACGCGGTTTCGATGGAGTGGTCGAGCACGTTTTGATTGTAGGAAAAGCGATACTTCAACTTGCCGAGCAGGTTGATGATCTCGGGGTGCAGGCCGTTGATGTTGAGTCGCGCCACGGCCTCTTCGCCGGCTTGAGTGGCGTGCGCGCCGATCTCAGCCTGCGCGTTTTTCACGAACTCCTCGATGGTCGCCGGATGGATGCGGCCGTCCTTCACCAGGGCCTCGAGTGCCGTGCGCGCGACCTCGCGCCGCACCGGATCGAAGCACGAGATGAGCACGGTCTGCGGCGACTCGTCGATGAGGACGGTCACACCTGTGGCGGACTCGAACGCTTTTATGTTGCGGCCCTCGCGGCCGATGATGCGCCCTTTCATCTCTTCGCTCGGCAGCTGGACAATGGTTGCGGATAGATCGTTGTTCGGCCGCACCGCTAGGCGCTGCATGGTGGCGACGAGTTTGCGTTGCGCCTCAGCCTCCATTTCTCGTTCGGATTTTTCCAAAGTCTCTCGTCTTAGCGCGCGCAACTCGTCCTGGCATTCAAGCAGCACCTCCTCGCGCAGGGTCCGCTTGATTTCCTCGGCGTCCATCTGGGAAACGCCCTCGAGGCGCTTGCGCACGCTCTTGGACATCGCGCGGATCGCGTCGCGCGCTTGGCTCACCGCGGCGTTCTCGCGATTGATGCGCTCCTGCCGTTGCTCAAATTGATAATCGAGCAGGGCCAGCGATTCCTCGTGGGCGCGGATTTCGCGCAGCCTCACTTCGGCGTCGATTTCCTTGCGGGAAAATTCCTTGCTCAGCTCAGCGCGCTGTTCGCGGATTTCTTCCGCAGCCTTCTGCTTGGCCTCTTCCGCCGCCACCGCCGCCTCGCGCCGGGCCACTTCAATCAAGTCAGCGGCGTTCTCCCGCGCCTCGCGCCGCAGGCTGCGGGTCGTCAGCCAGACTGACCAGACTCCGATACCCATTCCCACCACCACGGCGACCGCCAGTGGCCAGCCGAACTGGTTTTCTGCGGTCAACATGCCGACCGGAGGAAGTGAAAAACTGACGCTCATGAAGGGCTGGGGACCGTAGCCCCGAGTAGGGAAAGCTCAAGCTTTCTCCCCGCTCCGCCCCTCGGCCAAGGCCCTCGATAGGTCGCCTATTAGTTGACATATGGTGGAGCGGCCAGCATCGAACTCGCGCCTTCGTTGCCTGCGGGACGACGCTCCCGAGGTAGCGCGCTCTGCCGGCCAGCAGAGCTGGGCGCGCCGTAACGCCATTCACGGGCGGCCTGCATATTTTATGGGGACGCGGCACCAAGGATCAGTGGGCGCACAAACCCTCAGCCCGGTTCCGGTAGGCGCAGGGGCCGCGTTAGAATGACGCCTTCCCGCGCCAGAGTTCGCTCCAGCCAGCGCACGGAAGCGAGCATCGTGGTCTGCTCCAACTCCGCGAGGTCAAGGCCACAGGTCACAGCCGCTCCCTCCGCGTCCGGCAGACAGATCATGGGATCATAGGGCGGATGACGAAAGGCGAAGACTCCCTCCCCCAGCCTGCCCGCACCTCGCCGAGCCCGAAACGGCGTGCTGTAAGCCCAGCAATTCTCAAATGAAATGCGCTTCACGCCGGCCGCCTGCAGCGTCCGGGTCGTCTCCACGATCGGCAGGTTGCCCTCCCCCAACGGCACGCCCAGCCATAGCGGCTCGTCGTTGCCCGCCACTCCGGCTGGTATGGCTACATGGTCCTTCAGGTGCGCCGTGCGGACGTATCGGCCCAGGACCGCCGCCGATACCGCCGGTTCCTCCATGAAAACCGCCGAGTTGCCGTAATCGAAAAGAGCACGGACCCGCGGGTGATCCACCCGGTCCAGGATCTCGGCCACCTGCGTGGCGGTCAGGTCCTCATGGTTTTCCACCAGCAACGTGACGCCCGCCTTTTCCGCCAGCGGTGCGGCCAGCCTAAGATCGCGCACCGCGGACTCCACCTGCTCGCGAGCGTCCGGCCGCCGCAAAGTGTAGGTGCGCAGGTGCTCGGCCCCAAGCCTCCGGGCAATTTCCAGCATGGCGGCCAGTTCATCCGGATCCGTGCCGTTCATCTCGGCATCAATGCCCAGCCCGCATGACTCAAGATGACGGCGCACGCCATCGAGATAGGCCGCATCATAACCCCCGAAAAGCGGCGGGTGCTTGATCCAGATATTGATCCCGCTGAACCCCAGCGCCGCCGCCGCATCGATGAACCCGTGGACGTCCATCCCCCTGTCGCGGTGCCGGAATCGAAAGTTGAAAAAGT
>JADLBI010000064.1 GCA_020847775.1 Opitutaceae bacterium | reverse complement strand
TGACCGTCAACCTGACCCTGCCCGACACCTCGGTGATTAATACCACCACCGACGACAGCGGTTTTTACCAGTTTGTGGGCCTGCCCGCCGGTACCTACCGCGTCAGCGTTAATACCGCCACCCTGCCCGCCGGCTGGCTACAAACCAACGATCTGCCGCAACCCTACGAGATTACGCTGGCCGCCGGCGAAAGTTTTGAGGCCGCCGATTTTGGCTACGGCCCGTTTGCCGCGGTCAGCGGGTTGATTTTTGAAGACACCAACCGCAACGGCGCGCTCAACAGCGGCGAGCCGGGCCTGCCGGCGATTACCGTGTGGCTGTACAGCGACGGCAACGGCAACGGCCGGATCGGCAACAACTGGAACGCCTGCAACACGGGCTTTCCTGAAAAGAACGAAAGCCTGCGGTTCTGGCAGCATCTGGCCAATGCGGGATTGATCGCGGGTTCCTTCACCGGTGCAAGCGCCGGCGGCTCGGTATGCGCCAACGGCAATGGCGTGAACGTCCCGACGGCACGGTTGCATGGCAAATTCTTCTGGCGCATCATATCGATGGGCCCGAGTAGTGCGGGAAGTAACTGGTACCGGCAAGACATCAACAACGCGTTTGGAATGGGCGACGATCTGGGTTCTTTCTCTCCCTATCTTCGGCCATCCGAGGCTTGGGGTATCGACAGCAAGCTGGATGACGGCATTCCCAAATCCGGCAAGGTGCAGACCCACACCAACAGCTCTCATGGGAATTGCGCCGATGCGACGGGGGATGGCTATCAACTCACGATCGATAGCATAGCCTGCTCGCTCGAATTCCTGGACATGCTCTAGACACGTCCGGCCTGCTCCGAAATCCGCCCCGCCATCGGGCTCGAGGGACTGGCCACCTCGCGCTTCTTCATCCGCCCCGCCAGATACGCCACCCGCCCGGCCTCCACCGCCAGCTTCATCGCCTTTGCCATGCTCACCGGGTCCTGCGCCTCGGCAATCGCGGTGTTCATCAGCACCCCGTCGCAACCCAGCTCCATCGCCACCGCCGCGTCGCTCGCCGTGCCCACGCCCGCATCCACCAGCACCGGCACCGTGCTCTGGCGCACGATCGCTTCAATCCTCTCCGGCCTCTGAATCCCAAGCCCCGAACCGATCGGCGCCGCCAGCGGCATGATTGCCACGCAGCCCGCCGCCTCCAGCTCCTTGGCCAGCGCCGCGTCGTCGGTCGTGTAGACCATCACTTGAAACCCGTCCGCCACCAGCATCTTCGCCGCACGCAGCGTTTCCTCCGGCTGCGGCATTAGCATATGCGCATCCGCCATCACCTCGAGCTTCACCAGCTCCCAATCCCCAAGCTCGCGCGCCAGCCGCAGCGTGCGCACGGCCTCCTCCGCCGTATAGCACCCCGCCGAATTGGGCAGGTACGTCACCCCCAGCCGCGCCAGCACGTCATGCATGCTGTCCTCGCCGCGCGCCGCGAGGTCGATACGCCGCAATGCCACCGTCACGATCTCCGCGCCCGATGCGCTGATTGCGTCATAGGTCTGCTGCAAATCCTTGTATTTCCCCGTCCCGACCAACAGCCGCGAACGGTAGGTCCGCCCCGCAATCACCAGCGGATCGTCCCCCTTCCCCTGATTCCCGATACCGTCCACGCGCTACCCGCCCCCGATGAATTCCACGATCTCGACGCGGTCGCCTTCGGCGAGCATCGCGCCTTCATGCTGCGAGCGCGGCACGATTGCAAGGTTGCGCTCAATCGCCACCTTGCGCGTATCGAGCCCGAGCACGGCAATCAGCCCCGCCACCGAGAGCGGGCCGTCGAAGCGGCGTATTTCGCCGTTGAGCGTGAGGTTGAGCGTCATGCCCCCTATATAGTACGGCGCGCCCTGCGAGTCGAGGGGGGAGTGCCTCACACTCCATCCTCGACTCCCCGCCCCCGAGCCTCTATACTCCGCCCATGACCCGCACCCTGACCATCCTCAACGGCCCCAACCTCAACCTGCTTGGCGAGCGCGAGCCGGATA
The DNA here is from genome assembly GCA_020847775.1 of Opitutaceae bacterium. Taxonomy (GTDB): domain Bacteria; phylum Verrucomicrobiota; class Verrucomicrobiia; order Opitutales; family Opitutaceae; genus Cephaloticoccus. Next base: position 885 of record JADLBI010000064.1, on the reverse strand, counting down.
TCTACGGCCGTTTCACCCTCGCCGACATCGAATCCGCCTGCGCCGAAGCGGCCCGCGCGCACGGGTTTTCCATCGCCTTCAAACAAACCAACCACGAGGGCGAGCTGGTCGAACACATCCAGCAATCGCGCGAAAGCGCGGGGCTGATCCTGAACGCCGGGGCCTACACCCACACCTCCGTCGCCATGCACGATGCCCTCAAATCGCTTTCGATCCCGATCATCGAGGTGCATTTGTCAAACATCTTCGCCCGCGAGCCATTCCGCCATCATTCCTACGTCAGCCCCCTAGCACGCGGCGTCATCTGCGGCCTAGGCCCCAAAGGCTACACCCTCGCCATCGAAGCCTTAACCAACCTCATCTAGGCGATGCGAAGCGAGCCGAACAACGCAACCAAACAGAGGCTCCAAAAATGCCCGAATGCTAGGAGTCGCGGAGCCCAGGGAGGGAGTATAGCAGCGCTATATGACCGACCGAGCACCGCAAGACGACAACGCAGGCGGGCATTTTTGGAGCCTCCTTCCTTATGACCGAAGAACTGACCACATCCACCCTCCTCACCGCCTACGCCAACGGCTACTTCCCCATGGCCGAACACCAGGACGACGACACGCTCTACTGGTTCTCGCCCGACCCGCGCGGCATCCTCCCGCTGGAGGATTTCCACATTCCCCACGGCCTCGCAAAAACGCTGAAGAAGCACCCCTTCACCCTGCGCGTGAATACCGACTTCGAGGGTACGATGCGCGGCTGCGCCGAGATCGTGGCCAAACGCAAGGAAACCTGGATCAACGGGCGCATCCTCGACCTCTACATCGAGCTGCACCGCATGGGCCACGCCCATTCCGTCGAGGCATGGCGCGAAGACAAGCTGGTGGGCGGGCT
>JADLBI010000063.1 GCA_020847775.1 Opitutaceae bacterium | reverse complement strand
TTTTCCCCGAGGACTCCACGGCCGAGGCCGGTGGTGAGCTGACAAAAATTTTGGTGCTGCCCGGGCTGCCCACCGCCGAACCGTTTCGCTCGCAAAGCATCGCGGTACTGAAGGAACGCGGGGTGGACGGCATCATCTCGTTTCGCACCATGCTGCTCGATCTGATTGAGAAGGTCGAAATCAACCGCAGCTACCGCAAGAGCGACACGCTGCAGGTCATCCGGATCTTGAAAAACTACGATCTCATCAAGGACGCGCAGCTCGACATGTTTCCGGATCGTCCTGCGCCGGCCCGACGTGGCAAGGCTTGACTATGGCGACGACTATCCATCCCACCGCGATCGTCGAATCGGGTGCGCAGCTCGGCGCGGGATGCCAAATCATGGCCCACGCTATCGTGACCAAGCACTGCGTTCTCGGCGATGGCGTGGTGGTGCATCCATTCGCCGTCATCGGTGGCGAACCACAGTATTTGAAGTTTGATTCGGCGACGCCTTCGCAGGTTCGCATCGGCGCGGGCACGGTTATCCGCGAGCATGTGACGGTGAACCGTTCGATTCACGGAGGCCAAGCGACGATCATTGGCGCGAACTGTTTTCTCATGGCCACGAGCCATGTGGCGCACGACTGCGAGCTGGGTGATCACGTCGTCCTCGCCAACGCGGCGTTGCTGGCGGGACATGTCTGCGTTGGCGCGCACACGTTCATGGGCGGCGGCGCGGCGGTGCACCAATTCTGCCGTATCGGCGAACGCGTGATGGTGGCCGGGTTGGCCGCGATCACGCGCGACGTGCCGCATTTCCTGATGGTGGCGGAGCGCGATGATGTGATCGCGTTCAACGTCGTCGGTTTGCGCCGTCGCGGATTCGGGCGCGAGGCGATGGTGGAATTGAAGCGCGCGTTTGAGGCGGTATTTTTCACCAACGGCAACATCCGCGCTGTCGCGGCCGAATTGCTAACCAAGCAGACTTGGGCGACGGCTGAGGCGCGGAGGTTTCTGGAATTTTTTGCCGAGGGGAAACGTAGTTTTGCGCGCGCCCGCCGGCGCAAAACCGAGGAGAGTGACGATGCAGCCTAAGCTCGCGATCACCTGCGGCGATCCGGCGGGGATTGGCCCGGAGATTATCGCCGCTTGGTTGCGTGCCTCGGCGGGCGCGATCGGGGAGGTGGCAGTTATCGGCCCCAGTTCCTGGTTGCGCATGTTGCCGACGGAGGTGGAGAAAATTCCGGTTGGCTTGGATGCGTTTTCCGCGGTGCTCGGCCAGCCCACGAGCGAAGGTGCGTTGGTGGCGTATGCCGCGATGGAGCTGGCCGCGCGTGGCTGCCGCGAAGGCCGGTTTGCCGGTGTGGTGACCGGTCCGGTCAGCAAGGCGGAACTGGCGAAGATCGGCTACGCGTTCCCCGGCCAGACGGAGTTTTTTGCCGATCGCTGGGGCGGCGATCCGGTCATGGCGTTCAACGGTGGGCGACTCCGCGTAGTGCTGGCGACTTGGCATGTGCCGTTTTGCGAAGTGCCGCAGCGGCTCGGCCCGCAGATGCTGCACCGCACGGTAGCGGCGGCGGCTGAATTGGCGCGCAGCGAAGGCGTGGCGCAACCCCGTATCGCGGTGTGCGGACTGAACCCCCATGCCGGTGAGGACGGTCTCCTGGGCGAGGAGGAGCGCGATTTTCTCAATCCGGCGCTGGCGAAACTGCGGGGGGAATTCCCCGGTTTGGTGCCGAGCTGCCTACCGGGCGACACGGTTTTCGCGCGGCAGTTACGCGGCGAGTTTGACGTCGTGGTGGCGCTTTATCACGACCAAGGGCTGGCGCCTTTGAAAACGGTGGATTTTGACGCGGCGGTGAACATCACGCTCGGCCTGCCGTATGTGCGCACGAGCCCGGACCACGGCACGGCGTTTGGTATCGCCGGTCGAGGCGTGGCGAGCGCGACGAGTTTCACGAACGCGGTGGCGACGGCTCGGCGGCTAATCGTCTGGCGGGCGCGGGGGGATGCCAAATAGGTGTTGTCAACCGCGCGACGAATCGCGAGAACCGCACCGTCTGATTTATCGCATTAACTTTTTTTGATGGCCAATTCGTTTCCTTCCGCCGGCGGCAATCGTCCGGGCAACTACAACCGGCGCAGCAACAACACCAATCCGTTTGCGGCCATCCGGCGCAATCATCGCATCCGCGTTCCAGAGGTCCGCGTGATTTCTCCCGAGGGCAAGCAGCTGGGCATTTTGCCCACGGCGCATGCGGTCAACCTCGCGCTGGAAGTCGGCCTCGAGCTGGTCGAGGTGGCGCCCAACGCGAAGCCGCCGGTGTGTCGCATCATGGACTTCGGCAAATACGTTTACGAGGAATCCAAGAAGACATCCCACGTGAAGGCGACGGCGAGCAAGATCAAGGAGATCGAGTTCACGCCCCGCATCGAGGACAACGATTTTCATACCAAGCTACGCCGCGCCGAGGAGTTTTTGATGGACGGGGCCAAGGTGAAGCTGCGCCTGAAATTCCGCGGCCGGGAGATGGCACATACCGAGATCGGCTTCGAGGTGATGAAACGCGCCATTGCCGATCTAGCCGGTATGGGGCATGCCGACGCGGAGCCAAAATTGATCGGCCGCAACATCAACGTCATGATCACGGCGCTGCCCGCCAACAAGCGGAAGCCGAAGTATCATCTCGATGAGCCACACCGTCCGTCCGCTCCCAAGGAGCGCGCCGAAGCAGCGGACGACGAAGTCGAGGCCGAGGATTGAGGCTGGCCGTGCGTTGCAATGGGCAGGCCAGTTGGTTTCGCCTGACCAATCCGCTGCTGTGGCTTGGCCTGATGATTTTATTTACCGGGCCT
>JADLBI010000062.1 GCA_020847775.1 Opitutaceae bacterium | reverse complement strand
TCCAGAGCGGGGAAGGAGCTTCGCCCCTTCCCCTGCGCCCCATCCCAAAATTATCTTTTAACTCACCAACCCACCCTTACCACGACACCGCTTTTGCTGAACTTGACGGACACAACTGTTTGGGTGACTTTACGTCGCCTTTCAGGAAGGGAATCAGCCAAGCGAAGGCCCGGGCGATCGATTGGCCCTGCGGGCCCTTGAAATGATAATAGTCGAGACCGAGCCCGCGGGCCAGTTCGGCATAATAGCAGAAGGCGGTCATGGTATAGATGGCGTAGTTGTAGGGCCGGGGGCGCTTCATTTCCTCGGGCAGCTCGCCGTCGGGCCGGAGCTGGTTGATGATCTGGTGCTGGAAGTAGCGTTGGGAGAATTCCTCGATGTTCGCCTGATCCTCGACATACAACGCGGCGGCGAGGATGTGCGCGCCATAGTAAACGGCGTGGTTGTTGGGTTCGTCCTTTTCGTCGAGGCCCAGCTTGCTGGTTGTCGCCCAGCGCAAATAACGGCGCATCCAGTCGCGCATCCCGGCTTCATCCGCGGCGCTCCATGAGGGCGAGGTGCCGACTAGGCCCAGCACATCGACGAACATCGGCAGCCACTTCATGCGGTGCAGGCCGATGCCGCGCCCCGTGGTCTTGCCGGGGATGCCGGCGGCGAAGTTCAAGTTCGGGTTCATGCGCGTGGCCGGATCGATAAACCAGCGGCGGATGAGCAAAGCCGCGCGCGCCAGATACCGATCCTCGCCAAGGAAGTAGCCGGCGTTCGCCAGCGTTCTCACTGTGACCATCAGATCCGCGAGCGCCGATTCGTCCGGCGAGATCATGTCGGGGTTGATCTGGCCGTCCCGCCACACGTAGGTGCCGTCGGGCCCCGGCCACCAATATCTGCTCAGGCTTACGTAATCGTGCTTGTCACCGCTGGGACCGATCAACCGGTCGGGTTTGTCCATCACCGACCACGGGCCGGCCTTCATCTTGGCCTCGGCGTCGGCGCGCACGGCGGCGAGGGTGACTGCGAGGCCCGGATCTTTCAGACCGGGTGCGATCTCCGCGCGCAGTTGGACGTAGTGGGAAGGGGCGACGAGAAAGGTGCGCGGCGCGGTTGCGGCGGCGGGCAGAGCGAGGACAAGGGATGCGAAGGCGAGCAGGCCGGCCCAAGCGGACTTTCGCGCGGGATGTCGGGGGGTGGTTTTCATGAAGAGGAGCATTTCAAGCCGCCGTCCGCGGGCACACGGGACCGGTCAACCAAGGCCGGCAACCGGAGCGCGGTCGCGCGCTTTCCCTGGCGCACGGTGATGAGGATGGTGCGACTGGCAGCAGAGACGGTAATCGTTGGCGGCCGAGATTTGGCATCGGGGTCGGGCGCGAACACGCAGGCGAGCACAGCGCGCGCGGCGGTCGTCTCCAGCCGGAGGATCGGCGCGGGGAGATTCTTCCCGCGCCGACTGACCACGCCGCGCCGCGATGCGAGGGTGAGTTCGCCTTCCGCCAGCGCGGCGGCGAGGTGGAGTTGGTTTTTGCGGTCGCGAGCGAGCGCGCGAAGTTCGCGCGGATGAACCTCCAGCCGACAAGGCGCGAAGTGCAGCGGCCATGCGTAGTTGTGCGCCGAAGCACTGGCGACCTCGTCCACCACGACGACGAAGCGGTCTTTTACCATGACAATGTGCCGCACCCAGGCGACGCGGCCATTCCGCCCGGCGAAGCCGCCATGGCGCATGACGACGTGGTCGAAGGTGCCGGTGGTTTTCCAGGCCAAGACACGGCTGTGCGCGACCGGCTTGGCGGCGAAATCGAGGTCGGCGCGCCGGTAGTCGCCCGCGCCGTCCACCAGCAGGGTGTTGTGCGATTCGGGCGCGGTGAACCAGCGGTGGCGGAGCGGATCGTCGTAATTGCACACGCCGCTGTCCACGAGCCACGGGCGGCCGCCGCCCCAGAAATGGAAACCGAGCTTGCCGCCGTGCCAGTGCCAGAGCATCTGCGGCCCGGCATCGGCGAAAAGATACATGCCGTGGCCGCCGGGAGCCGGCGCATCGTGCAGGACCGCCTGGTGCGAATGGAGAAACCAATGGGATCGGGCGGGCGGATCCGGCAGGCCAAGCAGGTCGCCCAGGATGCGGACCGACGTGCCGGAAGCGCTTTCGGACGAATCGTTGATCGGCGGCATTGTGCCGTCGGGCTGGCGCACCATGCGCAGATAATGATGGAACTGAACGAGGCGTTCGCGGCAACGCGCGGGCGGCGGCAGGCCGTTTTCAACACAGAGCAGCCAGGCGTCGCGGAAAATCGCCACGAAGAACGGATAGTAGCCCGGGCAGAGCTCGACCGAATTCCCATCGGCGTAAAACGCGTGCTCGAGATGATGCCCAAGGATGCGCCGCGCCGTGCGACACAGCTCGGTCGCTTCGCGAAAATCGGGGAACAGCACGCCGACGAGCAGCATCGTGAGTGCGCCGTGCGACTGGTGATTGTTTTCGTGCAGCGGCTGGCGTCCGAAATACGCGAGCAGCACGCGCGCGTGCGCCGCGATGGCGCGGCGCCATTCGCGGCGGGTTTCCGCACCGAGCGCCTCGAAGCCGAGGAAGTAGCACCAGATCAGGTTTTGCGTCCGCCACGCGACCTGCATGTCGCGCCAGTTGTAGCGGCCGCTGGCGAAATATTCCGGCAACCGGCGCGGCACGGGATTTTCGTTCATCCAACGGCGCACAAATCCGACGATAAATTCGACGTGGGCGCGGTCGCCGGTCGTGAAATAAAGCCGCGCGAAGCTCGGCAGGTAATACCAGCGGTTCAGCCACACGCTTTTTTCGAGTTCGGTTTTTTCCAGCGAATCCCAAACCACCGGCTCACCCCAAGCGCGGAAGAAGCCCGATCGCGTCACGGCCGCGACGATGTCGGCGTCCTTTTCCGAGCCGATGACCTGCAACTGCACGAACCGGCCGCCCTGGTCCATCGGCGTGTAGTCCCAGATGTCATGGCGCGCGGCGTAGCGATAAAAGGGGAATTGGCCGTGTCGTTCGGAGTTCATGAATCAAAGTAACCGCGGGCGTTATTCATGCATGGCCGGAGGCGCTTTCCGCATCCGAGCCTTCAACTGGGCTTGATACAGGCTGCGCGGCGCCACTGGGCCGACTTCCGATTCGCGGTAGCCATCGCCCCAGAATGGCGCGCTGGGCGGGTAGCCGGTCCGCGCGGTCGAATCGGCCTCGCGCACGCCCGCGGCCACCAGTTTCGGTTGGGACCATGTGCGGGTGATGCCCACGGCAAAATTCTGCGCTGTGGGCGGCTGCAACACCGTGATCAAGGCGGCGCTGCAGTTCCAAAAAACCATCTGCGCGCCCGCCCAGCCGTGCCCGGTGCCCATCCACCCGCGGTTCACCGCGCTCAGCCACGCACCCGGCCCCTCCACCGAAACGTTGTCCCAGAGCCCGCCCGCCGCCCAGCGATGATGCGGCTCGCTCGTGCTGTAATTTTCTTCCGCGCGGCAATCGAGATAGACGTTCGGCCCCGGCACCCGGCTGTCCAGCACGAAGGCGTGGCGCGCCTTCCGCGCGTAACAGTCGCGCACCAGCACCAGTTGCCCGCTGATGGGAAACGCGTAGCGCCGGTCGCCCGTGAGCCGCGACACCGGGTCGAGCGCGGCGCACCCGGCCACCGTCACCCGCCCCGCCGTGCGGCCGCTCATCACGCACGCATTCGCGAACGCCACGGAGACCACATCCCGCGCCCACGCATCCTCCACGGCGTCGAACACCACCGCGTTCCACGCATGGTCCTCATCGACGCGCTCCCCCCGCAAAAACACCGGGCCTTCGCGCGCATCCTCCCGCACGGCGGGATCGAACCGCGACACGCAGCGCAGGTGCTCCACGCCGATGTGTTCCAGCCGGCCCGGAAAATCGTAACGATAAACCCGGCCGCCGCCGAATTCGCGCTGGAAGGCGTTGGCCAGGGGCACGTCCAGCACCAGGCGGTTGCCTTCGACTGCAACAATGCGCCGGTCGAACATTAAATCCATCGCCCCGGGCTGCCACTGGTATACCACGCGGCCATCGGGGCGGGGCGGGATGTGGTCCATGCCGATGGCCGCGATCCATCGGGCGTTGGACGCGCGCTGAACGATCACGCGATCGCCCGGGTGGAATCGCCCTGCTCCGGCCACATTCAGTTCGGCAGCCCCCACCGGAACATAATCATCCGTGATTTCCACCGAGCTTTCCTTGCGTTCCTGCCATTGGCCCGTGCCGCCGGCTTCGATCAGATTGTGTTTTTCCGCCTTTGTCGCGACCAGCACGGTGCCGTCCTCACCGCTGCCTTCGCCGCGCAGCACGACTCCGCTGTTGCGAATGAACAGGGTGCCCTCGACGGCATAATGCCCGCGCCGCAGCCACAGGGCGCCGCGCCAGCCCTCCGCGTCCGGCGCGCGCGCCGCCAGCGAGTCGAGCGCCGCCTGGATGCGCGCCCGGTTGTCCCCCGGCGCCGGCGACAGCGTGATGGCGACGGGCACCTGAGGCAATGGCACCCCACCGCCACCGTAGCCTGCGTGCGAGAAGTCCGGCAACCGGTCACCCTTGTCATTGTAAGGCGCGGCGACCGCGGCCCCATCGGCGGCGAGGTTCACCAACTTGCTCACCGGAGCCTCGGTTGCGGCGATGGACACCGTCGTGGCGATGAGGGACAGGATGAGGGCTTTCATCAGTGGCACGGAACGCGGGTTGGATTTTTGCAGGCGTTAACCGTCGCGCGCGGTCCGCCCCGCCCGCAGCAGCAGCGCGCCCACGCCGCCAATGAGCAGGCCGATGGCGAGGAAACACCCCCGGCCGAGCCAGTCATTGGGGATGAGGGCCAACAATCCCACAAAAGACCCGTAGGCGAAACTCAAATAACCGAGGATGCGCAGTTGCGTGCGATCCGCCGATGCGCCGTGCTCCTTGGCGAAATTCACCGGCGTGCGCATTGTTTCAAAAAAAGCCTCCACTTTGTTGCGAAATTCCGGCGGCTCCTTGTCATACCAGCGCGTTGTGCCGAGGAACCAAAGTGAACCGACAACGAGATTGCCGATCACGCCAAGCAGGAAAATTACGTCCGCCTTCTCACTGAGGGCCATTGGAGTGTCGAGGAAGAGGATGCGCTGGTAGGCATCGGGTCCGAAGAAGAACGTCAAATTGCCCATCACCAGTGAAACGAGCAGGCCTACGAGCACGGTTGACCACCCGGACCATGAGGGCGTGCGTTTGTAGAAAATGCCCCACATCAGCGGAATCCCGATCGGCACGCTCACCAGACCAGTGAACTGCATCATCAGATTGAATAGGCTCAACTCGTGCAACTGGCTGAAATACAGCCCCGACAGGATCACCACGACGCCGAAAATCACCGTGGTGATCTTGCTCGCCGCCACCAGTTCCCGTTCTCCGGCACCCGGTCGCAGGATTGTGAGGTAAAAGATGAGGATGAAGATGCCGGTGTTCTTGTTCAACCCGGTGTCCATCGTAGAGACCGTCGCCGCAAATAGCCCTGTGATAAGGAGCCCGATCATGCCTTGGGGCATGATATCGAGGCAGATCGCCAGATAAACACCATCAATCG
>JADLBI010000061.1 GCA_020847775.1 Opitutaceae bacterium | reverse complement strand
TCTTTACCCCCAAATCCTCGCCCAAGCCCAAAAGCTCGTCAGCCGCTACACGCTCAACTCCAACCAAGGCCCCCACACCTCCTTCCCCCCGACGGTCGAGGTTTACCACGAACTCACGATGGACCGCACCATCGTCGAAATCCAAGCGCGCGACCAGATCGGCCTACTCTACCGCCTCGCCCGGGCCATTTCCAAACAAGGCTTCGACATCACCTTCGCACGTATCGGCACGGAGCGCGGCATCGCCCTCGACACCTTTTACATTGAAAGCTCCGACCCGGCCGCCCCGGCGGACAACACCCGGCTGCTGGAGCTCCGCGATGTCCTCAACGCCATCATCCAGCCTGAAGGAAGTCCCATCACCGCCGGGTGAGCATTGCAGGGCGGGATCGCCTGATCCCGCCTAATGTTGGAATGGTTGATTTTTATCCGTGCCGCGGCAGCGCCGGTAGGGACGAGCGGCCCGCTCGTCCGATTGAATCGGTTTTGAACCACAGATGGACACAAATGCTCCAATCCGTCCCTTTCGTGTCTTTGGTGTATTTCGTGGTTACGCTGCACTGAAACAACAGTTGCTCCCGGCTCACCAAAACGAAAACTGCCCGCGTGGAATTCCTGCCCGAGCCCGACATCTTGCCCGCGCTCTACCGCATCGCCGCGCTTGCCACCGGCCCGGCGGACCACGCTGCCGTCGCGCATGAGGCACTGACCGCCATCACCGAATCAATGCGGGCCGATGCGGGGGCATTGCTCCTGCTCAATCCCGAGAGCAACAGGCTGGAATTCGAAACCTCGCGCAACCTCGACCTTGGCCCCAACGCTCCAGGACTAGAACTCGGTCAAGGCTTGCCCGGCTGGTCCGCCCTCCACGCCCAACCCGTGCTGGCAGCACGCGTCGAAACTGACCACCGCTACCGCCCGCTGCGCGATGCCACCCGCTGCCAAATGGCGGCACCCCTCCTCGTCGAAGAGCACGTTATCGGTATTATCGTGCTCGATCACGACCAGACAGAGGGGTTTTCCACCGCCGCGCTCACCCGACTCGTCCACCTAGCCGACGAAGCTTCACGCGTGCTGCGCCGGGTCGGCCGGCTCAAGCAACTGGAGGACAAGGCGGGGCAGCTCGAAACCCTCATTTCTGCCGGGCGGGTATTGGTCGGCAAACTCGCGCCGCAAGAGCTCTTCGAATCAATCACCCGCGATGCCTGCCGTCTGCTTGGCGGGCGCAGCGCCGCGCTCTACCTCTGTGACGACTCCCTCAGTCACGTGCGTTGCGTCGCCTTGCACACTCCCGTCCCTCTCGCCCCACCGCCCGGCGACATGCCTGTCAGCTCCTGCCTCGTCGCCGCCACCGTGCGCACGTCGCGGCAAACCGAATTCTCCGACATCCAATCACCCGAGTTCCGCAGCCTCGCCGACCTGCCTGCCGATCCCGCGTTGCGCTCCGTGCTCATCACGCCGTTGATTTATGAGCGCGACGTGCTCGGCGTCCTCGCGCTGTTCAGCGAGCGCGTGCAACGCTTCGACAACGACGCCAAGCGGCTCTGCGCCGGCCTCGCCAACCTCGGCGCCGTCGCGTTCGAAAACGCCCGGCTCTATTCGCGCGTTTTCCAAAGCGAGGAAACGCTACGCAAAAACGAACAGCTCACCACTCTCGGTCTGCTCGCGGCCGAAATCGCGCACGAGATTCGCAATCCCCTCACCGTGTTGAAACTCCTACACGGTGGCCTCGGCCTCGACTTTCCGGAAGACGATCCGCGCCGCACCGACATGCGCGTCATCAGCGAAAAGCTCGACCAGCTCGAAGCCATCGTCATGCGCGTGCTCCAGTTCGGCAAATCGCCCTCGTCGAGCCTGCATTCGCGCTGGGCCTTGGTGGACATCGTCAACGACACGCTCGTCCTCGTGCGCCTCAAGCTCGCGCAGGCCAAGATTCGCCTGCGCTTCGAAACACCCGGCGTCTCTCCGATCGTCGAAGGGCACAAGGGCCAGTTGCAACAAGTGCTGCTCAACTTGATTCTCAATTCCACCCACGCCATGCCCGACGGCGGCACCATCACGCTCGCCGTCGGCACGCGCGATCAAGGTGGCATCCCCTGCGCCACACTCGACCTCAGTGACACGGGCAACGGCATTCCGCCCGCCATCGCCAATCGCATCTTCGATTCATTCCTTTCCGGCCGCCCCGACGGCACCGGCCTCGGCCTGGCCATCGCCAAGCGCATCCTCCTCAGCCACCGCGGCGACATCGCCCTCGCGTCCACCGGCCCCGAAGGCACCACCATGCGCGTCACCCTCCCCCTCGCCCACTAAATCGGAATTTAAAACCACGAATTCACACGAATGGATTCAAACCTCATTAACCACAGATGAACACAGATTCACACAGATGGGATCAGTCAAATTGGCGCTCTTTAGCTGTGACCAACTGTGTTTGAAAATGGATCGAAAATATTCGTGTGAATTCGTGTCCATTCGTGGTTAAAAAATCCTCTATGACCGAAGCCGAACTCAAGCGCGTGCGCATGCAGCGCATCATGTTGATCGTCTGCACTGCCCTCGTCATCGGCGCGCTCCTCCTGCTCGTCCTCCCCCTCCGTCTGCCCCTGCCGCTCCGCCTCGGCCTCGCCTGCGTGGACCTCATCGCCGCCGCCACGGTCTGGCTACTGGCCCGGCAAAACTTACCGCGCTGACACCCGGCTCACTCGCCCGCGTGCAGTTGCAGATCCACCATCAGGTCGGAGGCCATCTTTTCAAAATCTGCCTGAACCAAATCGAGCACAGCGGCATCGCCCACGGATACGCGAATCGTTGCTTGAAACAGCGTGCCGCCGCCCATCGGGGCGCTGACGCGTTCGGAAGCGAGCTCCTCGACGTTGACGCCGTGTGTGGCAAGCACACCGGACACGGCGCGCAAGATACCCGGACGATCATTGCCCACGAGTTCGAGCGTAGCCGAAACGGCTGAACCGACCGCATCGCTCGCGGCTTCGTGATGCACGATCACACGCAGCCCTTTGGCTTCGAGGCCTTGCAACGCCGCGATCAATTCCACCGCGCGTTCATTGGCAACCTCGGCGCGAACGATGCCGGCGAATTGGCCGCCCAAGTGGCCCATGCGGCTCTCCAGCCAATTGCCGCCGTGATCGGCCAAGGTCGTCGCCACCAATTGCACCAATCCGGGCCGATCCGGCCCGATGATCGTCATCACGAGATTTGCAAGCATGACGCCGAGCAAAACCGAATCCCTTCGGGCGGCAACACCAACTCACGGCCGAATCGTTCGACCGAACCAGCCGATTGAGGCAAAAAAAGACCCGTTGTCCGGCTGGCGGACAACGGGTTGAAAGTGGTGGCTCAGCCCGGGATCGAACCGGGGACACGAGGATTTTCAGTCCTCTGCTCTACCAACTGAGCTACCGAGCCACTTGCAGAGCGAACCAACAAAGAGGCCTGCCTGATTCCGTCAACGGGAATCTTCCGAAATCCCATCACCGCGCCTCATTCGGCAGATCGGGCATCAATCGTTTTATTTGCTGCACGGAATCGCGATGGCAGACGAGCACGGCATCAGGCGTCTCCACCACCACCAAGTCCTTCACGCCGCAGAGCGCGATGATCCGGCCGTTGCTGATCGCTATGTTGTTGGCGGCATCCACTTGCAGGACCGCGCCGCGCGCCGTGTTTCCGCACGCATCGGTCGGCAAATGCGCGGGCAGCGCCGTCCACGCGCCCACGTCGTCCCAATCAAACTCCGCCACAAGCGTTTCCACCACAGCGGCTTTTTCCATAATCGCGTAGTCGACCGAAACTCTCGGCTCCAGCGTCGGGAATGTTTTCGCCAGATGATCGGCCACATCACTGCGGGGAAAAGTGCGGATAAACTCCGCCAGCATGGGAGTCTGCCGTTCCGCCTCGGCCAAAAACGACGCTGCCCGCCAGACAAACATCCCGGCGTTCCACGCGTGATTGCCGCCCGCGACGTAGCGCTCCGCCGTGGGCAAATCGGGTTTTTCGACAAATCGGCTGACGCGCCTGAACCCTCCGCCCAAATCCGCGCCCATTTCCAAATATCCGAAACCGGTCGCCGGATAGGTCGGCTTAATCGCAAAGGTCAGCAAAGCCTCCGTGCCGCCGGCCCGCGTCAAGGCCGCCGCCATCTGGCGAGCGAACGTCCCGATGTCTTTAATCAACGCATCCGCGGGCAACAGCGCCATCACCGCCTCGGGATCGCGCGCCCGCACCAACGCCGTGGCCAGCGCCGCCGCCGCCGCCGTGTCGCGCTTCGCCGGCTCAGCCACGATCTGCGTTGCGGACAAAAACGGCAACGCCTGCCGGGTCGCCGCCAATTGGGCTTGATTCGTCAGCACTAGGACATTGCTCAATGGCACCACACCTTCGAGGCGTCGCACGGTCTCCTCGACCAGAGTGCGATCCGAAAAAAGCTTTAACAGGTGTTTTGGGGTGGCTTGTCGGCTCATCGGCCAAAAGCGCTCGCCGCTTCCGCCGGCCATGACGCACGCATATGCTTTGTGATTTGC
>JADLBI010000060.1 GCA_020847775.1 Opitutaceae bacterium | reverse complement strand
ATGGGCGCGGATGGCGCGTGGATCGCCCGCGGCAACGACCTGCATCGGGTCGCGCCCGTGCGCGCTCCGCATGTCACCGACACCACCGGCGCGGGCGACTCGTGGGCGGCCGGTTTTCTCTACGGCCACCTTCGCGGCGCTTCACTCTCGGCCGCCGGTGCCATCGGCTCGCTGCTCGGTTCTGAAACCGTGCAACACCTCGGCGCATCCATTCCCGACCTGCACTGGCCACGACTTCAAACTCAAGCCGCCGCGCTGCTGCAATAAATGGAGGGCGGGGTCGCCGATCCCGCCTCACAGAAACCACCGCATCAATTCGGCGCTCACCAACGCGTGGCCCGCGCCGTTCGGATGATTGCCCGACGACATTAGCTCGACGAGCCTTGCTCCTGCGCCGACCTTCTCTCTGAACACCGCAAAACTGTCCGCTAAACCCGTGCCGAACTCCGCCGCAAGCGCGCGCACTTGATACGCGTGTTGCACTAGCGGGTCAGCCGGATCGTTCAACGACGCCGCCTGATCCGGTGTCGGCGTGAGCAATATTACTGGAACCCTCACCGCCTGCGCCTGCGCAATCATCGCCGACCACGCCCGCTGCGCACGCGCCAAGCCGTCGCCGCGATCATTCAACGCGTAATCAATCGTGATCACATCCGGCCGGTGCGTCAGCACCTCGCGCGCAAACCGCGCGGCGCCTTTCTCCGAGGTTTCGCCGCCGATCGCCGTCACGATCACATTGATCACGGTGTGAGAATATTTTTTCGCCAGCGCGACATGCAGCCGATGCGGATACGATTCGTGCGTGCTGATCTCCGGCGTCTGAAAATAACCCGCCGGCACACTGTGACCGTGGCACACCACATTGAGCGTGCGGTTGTGCGGCCAGTCCACCCGCGCGAGCCGGGCAAACATAGTCAGATAATTTTTGGGGTCGGCAATTGCTGAGTGGGGCACGGTGGCACGTTAGCTAACCGCCATCCAAAATCACGGCGAAACCTTCCGCCGGACCGCGATTGACAGGCCACGAGCACCGTTCTAATCAAGTGGCCCAGCTCAAAGACTTCCATGCTTTCGCTTCAATCTGTCACCAAGCGCTACGGCACACTGACCGCGCTCGATCAGGTTTCGCTCGATATCGCCGCCGGCGAATTTTTCGGCCTGCTCGGGCCCAACGGCGCGGGAAAATCCACGCTCATGTCGCTGATCGCGGGGCTCCGCCGACCCGATGCCGGCGCACTGCGACTCAACGGTCAGGCGCTTTCACTCGCCGATTCCAACGCGCGTCTCGAACTCGGCCTCGTGCCGCAACACCTCGCGCTCTACGAGGAACTCACCGCCGAGGAAAATCTACGCATCTTCGGCGAACTTTACGGATTGCGCGGCGCGGAATTAAAGGAGCGCATCGCCAGCGCGCTCGAAGCCGTGCAATTGGCCGACCGCCGCAAGGATCCCGTCAAAACCTTTTCCGGCGGCATGCAGCGCCGCCTCAACCTCGTCGCCGCGCTCCTCCACCGGCCGAAACTTCTCCTCTGCGACGAGCCCACCGTCGGCGTCGATCCGCAATCGCGCAACGCCATCTTCGAATACCTCGAATCGCTCAACCGCGCCGGCCTCACCATCATCTATTCGACGCACTACATGGAGGAGGCCACGCGCCTCTGCTCGCGCATCGGCATCATCGATCACGGCAAACTCCACGCGCTCGGCACGCTCGACGACTTGCTCACGCGCCTGCCGTTCGAAGAGGAAATTCGTTTCCCCGCCAACGCCGCCACCGCGGCCTTTGCCGCCGCGATCACGGCGCACGGATCGCTCGCCACCAGCGATGCCGTGCATCGCTTCCGACCGCGGCCCGATTACAAATTGTCCGCCTTCTACGCGCTCGCTGAATCGCACACGTTGCCGGCGCGGCTTTTCACCAGCCAACGCCCGACGCTCGAAGCGCTTTTCCTCCACCTGACCGGCCGCAGCCTGCGCGAATAACCCACCTCCATGCACCCGATTCTTGTTCTGTTCCGCAAGGACTTCACCAATTTCTTCCGCAACAAGGCCTCGGTGTCGCTCACCTTCATCGTGCCTTTTGCGTTGATCTACCTCTTCGGCCAAATCTTCGGCGTCAATCGTGACGACTCTGGTCCGACCGGCATCCCGCTCGCCGTGGTCAACGCCAGCGACAACCCCGCCGCCGCGCGTATGGTCGAAGCGTTGCAAACCGAAAAGAGCTTCCGCGTCATCACCACGTTCACCAACCCCGACGATACCACTCGCCCGCTCACCGAGACCGACCTGCGCCCCTTGATGGAAGCCACCAGCCCGCGTTTCCGCTTCGCGCTCATTATCCCCAACGATCTCATCCGGCCCGGCGAATTCGGCCTGCGCCTGCAAATCCTCTCCAACCCGCGCAACGATATCGAGACTCAGACCGTCAACGGCATCCTGCAAAAAGTCATTTTCTCCAACGTGCCCGAGCTGCTCGGTCAGTCCCTGCAAAGCCGCGCGCAAACCTTTCTCGGCGACAAGCAGCTCAAGAGCTTCAATCACCGCATCGCCAGCGCCATCGCCGACAACTTCGGCGGCGACACCAAGCAAATCGCGGACGACATCGCCGCCGGCAATTTCAGCCTACGCCGACTTGATGCCGTGGATGAATCGGCCGGGTCCGCCAATTCCGCAATCCGCGATCCGCAATCCGCCATGGAAGCCTCCACCGACTTTTTCTCCCAATTGGTCAAGATCGAGACCGAGCAAGTCGTCGGCGCCGATGTTAAGAGCCCCGCGGCCACGCGCATCGTCGGCGGTTGGGCCATGCAGTTCCTACTCTTCGCCCTCAGCGCCTCCGCCACGAGTTTGTTTCGCGAACGCGACGCCGGGCTCTTTCAACGCCTGCTCGCCTCACCCGTCACCCGCGCGCACATCCTCTGGAGCAAGTTCCTCTACGGCGTCTGTATCGGGCTGATCCAATTGCTCGTGCTGTTCATGGCCGGGCAACTCCTTTTCGGCATCGCCGTCACCGATCACCTCGCGCTGCTCGTGGGGGTCAGCATCTTCGCCGCCGCGTCGTGCACGGCATTCGGCATGTTACTCGCCGCCGTCGCGCCCAACGCCGAAGTGGCCAGCGGCCTCGCCACCTTTCTCATCCTACTCATGAGCGCGATCGGCGGCGCATGGTTTCCGATCAGCCTGATGCCGGATTTCATCCAAAATTTCAGCAAACTCACGCTCGTTTACTGGTCGATGGAAGGCTTCAGCTCCGTGCTCTGGTCCGGCCACGGCCTCGTGCAACTGCTTCCCATCCTCGGCATCCTCGCCGGCATTACCGCCGCCGTCATGGCTGTCGCCCTCTGGCGCTTCAACCGCGGCCGGATTTTTGGTTAAGCAGTAATCAGTCCGTCCAACCATGGACACCAATTGACACGAATTAAGGCACGCCCGGCCAACGGCCGGGCATCCTCTGAACCAACTGGCAAAGCTGGCGGCCGTGCGTTTTGACTTTGCGCCGACGGGGCTTTGCGTGACAGTCAACGTCCCATGTCCGTCGATCTCGCCCAGCAAATCACCGCCCTCGCCCGCCGTGCCCGCACCGCGTCGCATGTCTTGGCGACCGCCGCGACCGCGCAAAAGAACGCCGCGCTCGACAAGCTGGCCGACCTGATCGACGCCGCGACCTTCGATCTGCTCGAAGCCAACCAGCGCGACCTGCTCTCGCCCGAGGCCCAAGCGCTCAGCGCCGCCAGCCGCGACCGGCTCGAACTCAACGCCGCTCGTCTGCGCCAACTCGCCGCTTCGGTCCGCCAAGTCGCCACCCTGCCCGATCCCGTCGGCGAAATCTTGGACGAAACCACGCGGCCCAACGGCCTGCGGCTCCAACGCGTGCGGGTGCCCATCGGGGTGATCGGCATCGTTTACGAAGCGCGCCCCAACGTGACGATCGACTGCGCCGTGCTCTGCCTGAAGAGTGGCAACGCCGCGATTTTGCGCGGCGGCAAGGAATGTTTCCACACCAACACCGCGCTCGCCGCGCTCGTGTCGCAGGCGCTCACCGCGGTCGGCTTGCCGGGCGATGCGGTGCAACTCATCCCCACGACAGATCGCGCCGCGCTGACCACCTTGCTCAAGCTCGACACGCTCGTGCACTGCATCATCCCGCGGGGAGGCGAAAGCCTCATCCGTTTCGTCGCGGAAAACAGCACCATCCCCGTCATCAAGCACTACACCGGCGTATGCTTCGTTTACGTCGATGCCGCGGCCGATCTGGCGATGGCGGAGAAAATCATCGTCAACGCCAAGACGCAGCGCCCCGGCGTGTGCAACGCCGCCGAGCAATTACTCGTGCATCGCGACATCGCCGAAGCATTTCTGCCCGCCGCCGCCCGCGCGCTCATCGCCACCGCGTCGGTCGAGCTGCGCTGCGACCCCGCCAGCGCCGCGATCCTGGCCCAAGCCGGACTCGCACACACGGCCGCGACCGAAACCGATTTTCGCACGGAGTTTCTCGCCCAGATTCTCGCCGTGCGCGTGGTTGATTCGCTCGACGACGCCATCGCGACCATCAATCGCGACAGCTCCGGCCACACCGAGTCCATCGTGACCGCCGATGCCGCCGCCGCCCAAAAATTCCTCGCTGCGGTGGACAGCGCCGCGGTGCTCTGGAACGCGAGCACGCGTTTCAACGATGGCTTCGAGTTCGGCCTCGGCGCCGAGATCGGCATCTCGACCGACCGTTTGCACGCCCGCGGCCCGATGGGCCTGCGCGAACTCTGCACCTACAAATGGCTCGGGATCGGCACCGGCCAAGTGCGCGGGTAAGGCGTGCTGACACCGGAATACAGCATGGCTTAACCGGAGGAACCTGTTTTACTCCCGCCTTTCTCACCACCATGACTGCCAGCCGTTCACTTCGATTTGCCGCGGTGCTCATGGCACTGGGTCTCGTGCCGTTGTTCGCGCAAGAAACCAAGCCCGAAGCCGACGAACCGACTTCACCCCGCCACACCCGCGCCGTCTCCCTCGACGTCGCCGCCGCGCTCGCGGCCAGCATGCCCAAATACGATCCGCCCAAGCCCGTCTCCAAGGAGGAGGAAGACACCGACATGCGCGACGTGGACAAGCCGCGCAACCAGATCATCCGCCTGCCCGAATATGTCGTGCGTGAAGCCAAACCACCGGTCTTCCGCGAGCGCGATAGCCACACCGCGAAGGGCCTCCGCGAACTCGCGCGCCTGCGCTACCTTTCTGAGTTCGGCCAGGCCCTCAACCGCTTTAATATTCCGCTCTTCGGCATGGGAGCCGACGCCTACGCGCTCATGCGCTACGAAGAGGACGAGCGCCTCCAGAACATGGTCGATCTGAAGGAATCCGCCCGCGACACCAGCTTGGTTAATCCGGAAAACGCCAAGGCGCTCCGCGAAGCCACGCGCGACACCTACGCCCGCGAAAACCCGATCACATACCGGAAGCAAAACTGAGGCGGCTGACCCTGGAATTCAGCTCTCGGCCACGTTGTCGCTCCGCGCCAAGCGGCTCCGTCCCATCGTCGCGGCACCGTAAATTCCGCAAATGACATTTGCGCCAGCGTGGAGGACTGCGTTGTAGTGGCCACGCTCCCTTGCGCAT
>JADLBI010000059.1 GCA_020847775.1 Opitutaceae bacterium | reverse complement strand
CATGAATCGATTTGAGCGTTTCAAGTTAGATTATGGCTATAACCGTTGTCATTCTGAGGTGAAACCGAAGAATCCAGCACTTCTCTCGTAGCGGTGGATGCACTGGATTCTTCGCTGCACTCAGAATGACAATCCCCGAAACTACGATATTTCTTAAACTGCGCTGCGGATTGAGGTGGGCCGTGCGCTCCGCGCGCGGCGGTTTGGGCGGACAATCTACGTCGTGACCGCGCGCGGAGCGCACGGTCCACCTCTGGCGGTATGAGCGCGCCAGTAGTTTCATGATCTCTGAATTTTTGACGCTATGTGTTTTCTCTGCGTCTCCCGCGCCTCTGCGTGAGCTTTCAGTTCGGATTTATCCGGTGTTACGGGCTGGCGTGGGCTACGGATTTCGATTGGTCTGCTGCGCGTGAAAGCCAAGGAACTCACGATTTGCGGATTGGCGGCGGTGCGGGCGCGGTTTCAGGCCGACGCGGCCTCGATCAAGCGGTTGTATTTCGATTATCCGACCAGCCGCAAAATTGGCGTGATGTGCAAGGTGCTGGCCGCGGCGAAGAAAATCTATCGCTGCGTCGAACCGGCTGAATTGGAAAAAGTTGGCGGCACGATTCACCACGGCGGCATCGTGGCGGTGGTCGCGGCACCGGACCTGCGCGAACCCGATGAAGTGGTGCTGCGCGGCTGGGCGGCGAAGCGCACGCCGGTGCTCGTGCTCGACCGCATCGGCAACGCGCACAACCTCGGCGCGTTGGCGCGCACCGCGGCGTTTTTAGGCGTAACCGAACTCGTGATCTCCGCCGATCCGCAATCCGCGCGCCCCAACGACGCGGCTTACCGCGTGGCCGAAGGCGGCTTGGAAAAGATCACCGTCTGGCAGGCGGGTGATCTAGTGAAATTTATCAGTGCGTTGCGCGCCGCCGGTTATGCGGTGATCGCCGCCGCGACGCGCGGCGGCCGGCCCGAGGCTGCCGTCAAGCGCGGCGAACCGGTCGCGCTCGTGCTCGGCAATGAAGAGCACGGGCTTGCTCCCGAGATCATCGCCGCCTGCACGCAGTCCGTGACGATTCCCGGAAGTGGGGCAGTCGAATCACTCAACGTTTCCGTCGCCGGCGCCGTGCTACTGTGGGAGCTGATCGGCCGTCGTCGCTAAACCGGGTTTTAGGCAATCTCCCGCGAAATAGTTTGTCGTTTAATAGACTACAAACCGGCTTTGGCGGTTGGCTGCACGAGGATGAGGAGTTGTCCGCTGTTGATTTCATAGTCACCGGTTTTGGGGCGGCGGTAATTCACACGGAGGAGAGTGAGCGTGACCCGATAACCGCCGATGTCGTGCTCTTGCGTAAGGGCATGGGCGGGCACCTTCTCGGCGCTATTCGCCACATCCAGAGCTTGTAATTGCGCGGTCCAGTTGATGATTACGGTCTCGGTCCCGTGGCTCAAAATCATGCTTCTGTTCCGCTGCCGCTTGAGCGTCAATTGAGCGTCGTGGGAAATGACGAGATTGGATTCGGTGTGATTATGAAACTCATAGGTGGTGAGCTGAGAATCGGTTGTGACCACTACAGGCAAAATCACTTCAAATGTGTGAGTTTGCCCTGGGGTATCCTGAGTGCTGCTCACTCCGAGCTGTTCCAATAGGGTGTTGGCGCGGCCGTAACGATAGGAGGGCGAAGCATCATTCGCCGGTTTCCATGCGGGCATATCGGCCATCTGCTGATCGAAGAAATCCGCGCCGTGCATTCGAAACAGATAGTCGAGGTGCGAGCGCAGGTCGTCGAAGTCTTCGTTGGAGATCGTCTGCGGATTCGCGACGAACTTGTTGTCTTGCGCGACGCCGAGCTCCGTGAGCTTGGCCATGACGCGTGCGGATTGGCTGCGCTGGGACACGGCCGAGGCGCTCCACGGGCCGAACGCGCCCAACAGGCAGAGCACGCCGAGGGACAAGGGAATCCATCGCGTGGCACGCAGGCCGAGCCAGCCGTAGCCGGCGGCGATGGCAAACAGCCAGCCGGCGAGCACGGCGACGATGTAGCGGTTTTCCGTCACGCCGTAATCGTTGAGACGCACGCTGATTGAAATCAGGAGCAGGACGGTCAGTGGCAGGAGGAGCCGATAAAACCAGCGGATGAACACGCCGGCCCATGAGTGTTCGGCATTGTCACGCAACGGGTCGAGAAGCAGCGCGGAGAGAATGCCTACCACGGCGAGAATCAGCACAGGCAACGCAACCCAACCGTTGGGCAGTTCCCACGTGATCAGAATTTTAGCGGTGTAAAGGTAGAGGATGACGAGATAGAGCCCGACGAGCGGCACGAGGCAGAATTGCACGAAGCGGCGCAGGCCGGTCGGATAATCCGGCGCGGGACCGAACTCCCGCGGCGCGCCCGCGAGGAAGAACAGCGGATGAAAGAGCGTGACGATGCCGAAGAACAACCGCGGGTAGTTTTTATCGTCGATGTCGAGCGAGAGCAGTCGATCCACGCTGAGCAACGCCAAGGCCAAGCCCGCGAACAGCACGACGGAGTAAAGCACGCCGAGCAGCCAGCGCAGGAACAGCGACTTGTTGTAATGCCAAAACGCCTCGTTCGCTCCGCCGCGCAAAAAGGGCGCGCAGGCGGTGAAGCAATGCACCGCGAAAAGCAGCATGGCGAATTGCACGCCCCAGCGGAACGGAAAGTCTTCCGGAACAGTTTGCAGCCAGTAGCCGTAGGAGGCGATCAACGCCACGCCGATCGTGTCCGGCAAAAAGCGGGTCGGATTGGGGGAAGGGGAGCGGCGCAACGCGAGCGCGAACCAGAGTGGCAAGGCGAGTGCGCACGCCATCAGCATCCGCGCTACTTGGTTTTCGTATGGATCAGTCAGGCCGTTGATCAGCGCGAGCACACCGCTGTAGGCGGCGACGCAAGCGGCCACCGGCAGCGGGAAGCGCCGGACCGCTTCGATCGCGCCGCGGGGGAGTTCAGCGAGTTTCAGGGGCATGGGGTGGAAGGTGTCATCTAATCAACCTGGATGCTGCTGTTGAAGATAAGAATTGGTCGTGAACAGGGCGGATTTAGGCTGACAGTGGTGTGATGGATTTCAACAGCGCGCAATTGTGCGTGACGCTACTCGTGGAGCCATGCCTTAACGATCGCCTCCATCCCGAACAACGGCGGTTTTTAGGATAAAAACATGCTGGCGATGAGAGGTCAGATTTGGCGATGGGGTTATCCTCGATCGCGGCTGGCGAAACCGTTTCAGCGGTGCTAGCCTCCGCTCATGTTAAAACCCATTTTCGCCTTGGTTGCCGGCGGCGTCATGCTGGCTGGTGGCAGGCTTCATGCCGACACGTCGGCCGATGATTATGGGCGCGAGATCGCGGCTTGGCACGCGGATCGGGTGGCGCGGCTCACGGCTCCCGGTGGCTGGCTTTCGTTGGTGGGGCTGCATTTTTTGCAGCGCGGGGAGAACACGGTCGGCACGGCGAAGAAGAATGCCGTGGTGCTGGCGGCGGGCCCGGCGAATCTGGGCACGGTCGTGCTGGAGGAGAGCGGTCGCGTGATGTTGCGGGTGACGCCTGGCGCGGGGGTATTGGTTGATGGCAAGGAGGTGTTGTCCGCCGAACTCGTGCCGGAGGGGCGTGGCGCTACGACCACCGTGTCGGCGGGCACGATGAGTTTTTACGTGATTGTGCGGGGTGAAAAATACGGACTGCGGGTGAAGGACAGTGAATCGCCGCGGCGGAAAAATTTCGCGGGCATTGCCTGCTACCCGGTGGACATGTCGTGGCGTGTCACGGCGGACTGGGTGCCGTTTCCGCGGCCTCGCGAGGTGATGATCGCGAACATCCTCGGCCAGGAATCGCCCGCCACGATCTTGGGCAAGGCGGTGTTTGAGCGCGACGGACAGCGTTTTGAACTACTGCCCTTGCAGGAAACGCTGGGCGAGCCGCTGTTTTTCATCATCGCCGATGCGACGAGCGGCAAGGAGACCTACGGCGCGGCGCGGTTTGTTTACGCCGACGCGCCGACCGACGGGAGGGTGGTGATAGACTTTAACCGCGCGATCAACCCGCCGTGCGCGTTCACGCCGTTCGCGACCTGTCCCTTGCCGCCAAAGAAGAACGTGCTGCCCATCGCGGTGACCGCGGGCGAAAAAGACTACGCAGGCGAGCATTGAGGCCGGGCGGGGTTTCGGTATTACGCGCCGGAGGCTGGCGGGGGCGGCGGCTCGCACAAATCGGGCCGGGCGTTGAGCAACAGAAAATCGTGCACGCACGACGCCGTGATGGTTGGCGGCCGGAGCCGGGGGTTGGGTTTGGCCGGCCGCCGTTTCCGGCTTTGCGGCCAGAGCAGGTGGAATGGTGTTTCTGCGGTGATGGGATGCATGAGGTGGCGTTTATGGGCCACTCCTGTCATCAGCCGTCGGGAAATAAAAAACCCTCCGGCTTGCGACCGGAGGGGCGGATTCGATTGAGTGCGATCAAACCCCTCGCGGCGCGTTGGCGACGATAATGGCGACGACCACGGAGACGTGGAGGCTGATCGAGGCGTTCGCTAAGGCGGAGAGGTTCATCGGACGGACGCGAGGCAAGGAGGCGGACAGAGGCTTGTCAAGCGGGGAGACGGAGCTCCGTAGAGACCGATTAGTGGCAGCGGGTATTATCACGGACGCGGCGAAGAATTAGTGGATGAATAGAGTGCGCCTATGGAGCGGATAACCTCGCGGCCAATGCGACGAGTGCCATGCTGCGAAGCCACCCCATGACAACCCCGCGCACTTCCGCTTCTTCATCCAACGCCTGGCCCGGACTGTTGCAGGCCGGAACCAATCCAATCTGGTTGCAAATCGGCGCGTTGCTGGACGGCAACGGCGACATCGTGCGTGATGCGCACTTGGTTTATGATCGGGATCGCATTTTGCACGCCGACGCGGCGCAGCCACCGACGGCGGTGGTGCGTGCGGGGCAGACGCGGCCAGACGCGGTGCTGCCGGGGCACACGGTCTTGCCCGGGTTGATCGAGGCACACGCGCATCTCTTCCTCGAAGGCGGGGAGGAGAATCCCAATCTGCGCGCGGACTATCTAAAACTCGGCGACGCGGAGTTGCTCACGCGCGCCGAGGCGCGGTTGGAACGTCTGCTGGCCATCGGGGTGATCGCGGTGCGCGACGCGGGCGACCGCAATGGCGTGGGGCTGGCCCTGCAGGCGCGTTATCGTTCGGCGGCGCGCGGACTGATGCCCTACTTGGACAGCCCGGGCGCGGCGATTTTTCACGAGAAGCGTTACGGCAAGTT
>JADLBI010000058.1 GCA_020847775.1 Opitutaceae bacterium | reverse complement strand
GCCGTCGAGCTTGGTGACGACGAGGCCGGTGAGGCCGAACTGTTTGTGAAAGACGCGGGCCTGTTCGATCGAGTTGCTGCCGAGTGAACCGTCCACGACGAGCCAGCGATGATGCGGCGCCTCGGTGTCGTGTTTTTGCAGCACGCGGCGAATCTTCGCCAGTTCCTCCATGAGGTTGCTCTTCGTGTGCAAGCGGCCGGCGGTATCAACAATCAGATAATCGCGACCGCGCGCCTTCGCGGCCTGCATCGCATCGAACGCGACAGCGGCGGCATCCGCGCCCGTGTGGCTGGCGACGATGTCGAGATCGAGCCGCGTGGTCCAAGTCTTGAGCTGCTCAACCGCGGCGGCGCGAAACGTGTCGCACGCAGCCACGGTCACGCTCTTCCCGTCCTGCTTGAGCATCCACGCAAGCTTGGCGGTCGTCGTGGTCTTGCCCGAACCATTGACGCCGATCATGGCGATGACGGTGGGTTTGGGTGGTAGGGCGCGACCGCCGGGCGCGCCGGGGTCAGACGGACGGCCCAGCGGTCCGTCCCTACCCTCAAATTGTCCCTCAGCACCGGTGAGCACGCGCTTGAGCACGGCGGCACCGATCTCGGCGGCCTGCTTGCCCTTGAGTTCGGGATCCTTGCGGTAGGCGGCGCGGATTTCGTCGAGAATCTCGGTCGTGGTCTCAACGCCGAAGTCGGCGGTGTAGAGCGCTTCCTCAAGTTGATCGAGCGAGGCGGCGTCAATCTTGCGTCCGCCGAAAAGTCCACGCGTGGTGTCGGCAATAGCCGCCACCGTCTTGGCGAAGCCGTCTTTGAATTTTTTGAAAAGTCCGAACATCAATTTAAAATGTGGAAATCAGGAAAACAGGAACTCAAGCCGAGTAACCCGCTCCAACGCGTTTAATGGTCAAAGGCATGGTCGCAAAATTCAGAATCAAGCCGTCACTGATATCTGCGGCGCGCATTTGAGCCCGGGCGACTGCAAAGAAGACATCCTCCAGCACACTCACCGCCTTGAGTTCTACCAACATGATGCGCTCAACCAACAAATCGAGGCGATGCTGCCCAACCACCTCGCCCTGATACAAAATATCGACAGACTTCTGCTGCTCAAAATTAATACCGACACGACGCAATTCGATACAAAGAGCGTTTTCGTAAACTGATTCCAAAAATCCCGGTCCCAGCGCTTTGTGCACGTCAATAGCCGCCTCAATTACCCGGCTGCTCAATTCCCTGTGGCCCAGTTCACTCATTTCCTGAGTTCCTGATTTCCACATTAAACATCATCATCCTCATTCCGCCTTCCGCGCGTCGCGGCCGAGTTGATCCTTGTAACGATCGAGGATGCCGTTGATGAAGCGCTTGGAGTCGGCGTTGGAAAATTGCTTCGACAGGTCGATGGCCTCGTTGATCGAGACGACCGGCGGAATGTCCTTGCGGAATTTCATCTCATACATCGCGAGGCGCAGGATGGTGAGGTCCATGCGGGCGATGCGCGAAAAATCCCAGTTGTGCACGAGGCCCTTGATGATGGTGTCGAGCTCCACGACATTGGTGACAACGCCTTGGATGAGCTCTTCGCCAAACGAATAGTGCTCACGCGGCTCGTCCTTGCCCTCGAAAAACAGGCGCAGGTCCTCGGCGAGGTTCTTCGGCTCGTTCATGCTCCACGCGAAGAGATACTGGAGAGCGGCGACGCGTCCGTCGCGACGTTGGGCGAAGAGGGCTTTGTTGCTCATGACGACAATTTCTTTTTCAACGCGGCCATGGCGAGCGCCGCATGGGCGAACTCCGCGCCGCGATCAATGCGGCCGATGGTGCGGGCCTTGGCCTGCGCGAGCGTGTCGGTGACGATCACGCCATTGATCACCGGTACGCGGTTGAACAGCGAAGCGGTTTGCAAGGCGTGGGAAACGCTCTGGCCGACCATCTCGTGGTGGTTGGTATCGCCACCGATCAGGACGCCGAGGGCGATGACGACATCGGTGCCGGGACGACGGCCCAGTTCGCTGGCGGCCCAAGGCGCTTCGTGCGAACCGGGCACGCGGACGACGCGGATATTTTCCTCGATCACGCCCGCCGCGTGCAGCGATTCGAGCACGCGCACGAGGAGGCCGTTGACCAGTTTCTCATTGTAGCACGCGGCCACGATGCCGACTTGGAAGGCGGATCCATCAATGGTGCTGGGCGTGGGCGCGGAGAGGCTCATGAGAAAGAAGGAGGGGAAGCGGAAGCGGGTTGGTGGCCTTCCGCAACTCTGAAATCAGGGCGTAACCTGTTCGACAATTTCGAGCCCGTAACCGTCGAGTCCGACGACCTTGCGGTGGCTGTTGGAGAGCAGGCGAATCTTGCCCAGGCCGAGCGCGACCAGAATCTGCGCGCCGATGCCGTAATCGCGAAAACTCATGGGCGGCGCGGAGGTGTCACCTTGCAGCCGCTTGATCAAATCAGCCCCGCCGTTGGCGTGCTCCATGTAGAGCACCACGCCGCAACCCGTCCTGGATATGGCCTCCAGCGCGGCGGTCAGGGAATGTTGCGTGTCGAGCCCGCGCATCCGAAAAACATCGCCCAGCAAATTCTCGCTGTGCACGCGCACCAACGTCGGCTCCGGGCCGGGCAGGCCTTTGACGAAGGCCAGATGGTGCCGGTTGTCCATCTTGCTGCGGAAAACGTGCAGCGTGAAATCGCCAAACTCGGAGGCAAACGGCGCGGTGTGCACGGCCTCGACGAGTTGCTCGCGCTGATGACGGTATTCGATGAGCGAGGCGATCGAGATCAGCTTGAGGCCGAACTTGCGCTTGAACTCGACGAGCTGCGGCAGGCGTTGCACCGAACCATCATC
>JADLBI010000057.1 GCA_020847775.1 Opitutaceae bacterium | reverse complement strand
TGGGCGGGCGATGGAGGTGCCGAGGTAATACTGGCCCTCGTAAACCGCGTTGGCGCGGATCATCGGGTAGATGTAGTCGCGCGCGAACTCCTCGACGAGATCGAGGGTGTAGTGCTTGGACGCGCCCGTGGCCTTGGCCTTCTTGTCGAGACCGCGCAGCTCCTCCTCTTGGCCGACGTCGGCCGCAAAAGTGACGATGTCGGCGTCATACTTTTCCTTGAGCCACTTGACGATGACGGAGGTGTCGAGACCACCGGAGTAGGCGAGAACGATTTTCATGGGAATGGATGCTAAAATTTAACCGCGAATGGACGCAAATAAACGCGAATGATCGGACAGGACTATGCGTTCCCATTCAAGCTTCGCACGCTTGAAATAGTAGTGCGTTATTATTGAGCCACCGATGGCACAGATGTGCCCAGATTTTTTGCTCTCCGCACAAACCGTAAAATCTGTGTTCATCCGTGCCATCCGTGGCAGAACTCAGGCGCGGATGGTTTGAGCGAGGGTGGCCATGATGGCTTTTTGCATGTGGAGGCGGTTTTCCGCCTCGTCGAAAATGACCGAGCGCGGGTTGTCGAGCACCTCCGGCGAAACTTCCTCACCCGCGTGAGCCGGCAGGCAGTGCATGAACAGCGCGTCGGGCTTGGCCGCGGCGAAGAGCTTCGCGGTCACAGCATACGGCGTCATCACACGAATGCGCTCCTTGGCCTCGTCCTCCTGCCCCATGCTGGCCCACACGTCGGTATAAACCACGTCGGCGTCACGCACGGCTTCGTAAGGGTCGGTCGTGAAAACGTAGTCCTTGGCGAAGCCCTCCGTCTGGAGCAGCGCGTCGATCTCGGGGCCCGGACCAAACTCCGTGGGCCCGGCCAGCGCGACCTTCATGCCGAAGAGCGCGCCGCCGAGGATCCACGAGTTGGCCATGTTGAAGCTGCAATCGCCGAGGTAGGCGATCTTGCGGCCCTGGAGCGAAGCGAACAAATCGCCGCCCTTGCCCCAGCGTTCGGCCATCGTAAACGCATCGGTGTAAATCTGGCAGGGATGCAGGAAATCCGTCAGCGCGTTGATCACCGGCACCGAGCCATGGGCCGCGAGTTTTTCCACTTCGTTGTGATCGTAGGTGCGCACAATCAGCCCATGCACAAAGCGTGACAACACCTTCGCGGTGTCTTCAACCGTCTCGCCGCGCCCGAGCTGGATGTCGTTCTTGTTCAGGAAAAGCGGATGGCCTCCCAGCTCATGAATGCCGACCTCGAACGACACGCGGGTGCGCGTGCTGGACTTCGCAAAAATCATCGCCCACGACTGCCCGGCGAGCGCCGGCGGCGTGTGGCGGCCGCGCCCCTTCTTCAGGCTCTGCGCCAGCGCAAACAGGCCGGGCAGCTCGTGCGCCTTGAAGTCGGTCTCTTTGAGGAAGTGCTTCATTTAATAAAGGGTCCGTTGTAAGCCCGGAAACCGCGGCTCACGAGTGAAAAATGGCGGGATATGTCACGCTTTGGCGACTAACACCGCGTGGAGGATTTCGACCGAGCGCGCCAATTCCTCCGGCGTGGCCGTAAGCGGTGGCAGCACACGGATGACGTTGTTGCCCGCCGCGACCACGAGCAGACCTTGCTCGCGCATGGCGGTGACGTAGGACGCAGGATCAGAGGTTAATTGCAGGCCGACAAGATAACCGCGCCCGCGCACCGTGGTGAGCTGTTGAGGAAAATCCACGGCGAGCTGTTGCAGTGCCGCGATCCACGCCGCGCCGCGCGTGCGCACTTTCGCCAACAAGTCTTCGCGCTCGATCACATCCAGCACGGCGAGGCCGGCCGCGCAGGCCAGCGGCGTGCCGCCAAAGGTGCTGCCGTGCGAACCGGGTTGAAACAAATCCGCAAAGCGCTCGCTGATCCAGATCGCGCCGATGGGAAAGCCGCCGCCGAGCCCTTTCGCCATCGCGACGGCATCGGGCCGGATGCCGGCGGCCTCGAAGGCGTAGAATGTGCCCGTGCGACCGATGCCGCACTGCACTTCGTCGAGCAGCATGAGCACGTTGCGCTCGTCGCACAGTTTGCGCAGGCCAACGAGAAACTCGGTCGTGCACGGGTTGATGCCGCTTTCGCCCTGGATCGTCTCGACCAGCACCGCCGTCGTGTCGTCGTCCATCAGGTCGGCGAAACTTTGCAGGTTGTTCAATTCGGCCACGGCGAAACCGGGCACGAGGGGACGAAACCCTTTTTGGATTTTTTCCTGCGGGGTCGCGCTCATGCCGCCGAACATGCGGCCGTGAAACGCGTTCTTTGCGACCAGCACCTTGATGCATTTCCCCTCAACGCCGCTTTTCGCGACGCCGTGGAGGCGGGACAACTTGATCATACCCTCATCGGCTTCGCCGCCGCTATTGCAGAAGAACACGCGGCCCGGACCGGCGTAGCCGACCAGACGGCGCGCGAGTTCGCCGTGGTTCGGGTTGCGATAAAGATTGCTCGTGTGAATGAGCTCGCCGGCCTGGCGCTGAATCGTCGCCACCCAGTGCGGATGGCAATGCCCCAACGCGCTCACCGCGATGCCTGAGGTGAAATCGAGATAGGCGTTGCCGACGTCGTCCCACACCTGCGCGCCCCGGCCGCGCACCAAGGTCAGTGGCGCGCGGGCGTAGTTTTTCAGCACATGCGCATCGTAAAGATCGGCGGTGTTGGTGCGGACAATGGAGGGCGTGCTCATCGAATGGAGAAAAGGATATACGGCCCAGCCAACACCACCCGCAATGGTATTCAGGCCTGCCGCCGAACTCAGCCGTGCGCGATCTCGGTGCCGATGCCCTTGTCCGTAAAAATCTCGAGCAGGAGACTATGCGGCAATCGCCCGTCCACAAAGTGCACGCGTTGCACGCCGTCCTGCAGCGCGCGCATGGCGCTGTGCACTTTCGGCCGCATGCCCTTGTCGATCACACCAGTCTTCTTGAGCTCGTCCACTTGGCTGATCTTGAGCGTGGAGATGAGCGACGCGGGATTTTTCGGATCGGCCAGCAGGCCGGGCACGTCGCTCATGTAAACCAAACGCCGCGCGCGCAAGGCGCTGGCCACACGGCCGGCCACGAGGTCGGCGTTCACGTTGTAGGGTTTGCCGTCGTAGCCCTCGGCCACGGGGGAAATCACGGGGATAAACCCCTCGCCAATTTCCTTCTTGATGAGCTTCACCTTCACCTCGGTGACCTCGCCGACGTAGCCGAGATCAACCGGCTGGCCGTTGTCATCCTGCCGCAATTTTTCGCAAACCAGCACGGTGTCGCCCGGCAGCCCCTTGGGTTTGCCGCGGGCGGAGGTGATGGCGTTGCACACCTCCTGGTTGACGATTTCGTCGAGGGTGCGCTTCACGACGGCGATGGTCGCCTCGTCGGTCACGCGCAGGCCGTTGATGAAATTGGCCTTCAAGCCAGAGGACTCCATCGCACGCGTGATGGCCTTGCCGCCGCCGTGCACAACGACGACGTTGATCCCCACGGCCGCGAGAAACGCGATGTCGCTGGCCACGAAATTGCGCACCGTGGGGTCGGGATCGTCCATGAAGCTGCCGCCGTATTTGACGACAAAAGTGGAGCCGCGAAAATCCTGGATATAAGGCAAGGCCTCAAGGAGGACCTTGGCTTTGGCGGTGAGCTCGGCGACATTCATCAGTGGAGGGTCAACGGGATTGGGCGGGAAAGGCGTGGATCAAGATTTGGAAAACAGCCTAAACGCATAATGCGCCCACGGGCGGTTTTTCCATAAAAATATCTACGATCACTCACTCAGCGTTTTCGCTTCACACCGGGACCCGGCGGCTCCAGTTCTACCAACGTGGCCAGCACATCCCTGACATTCTCCTCTCGCGACGCCCACCGAGCTTGGCTGGCGTCGCAAGCGGCCCTGCCCGCCGGTTTCAAAACCGGCACCACGCGATTTGATTTCGTGCCGCGCGAAGCCCCCAAGCCGGCGAAGATGACGCTAACGTTGATCACGCTCGACGCGCCCACGGCGGACTTCGCCGCGGTCTTCACGCGCAACGCCCTGCCCGGCGCGCCAGTGCTCGTCGGTCGCCAGCGACTCGCCGAGCCGCGCCTCGGCGCGATCATCATCAATAACAAAATTTCCAATGTCTGCGCGCCAGGCGGGGTCGCCGACGCGGAAAAAATCTGCACCGCCACCGCCAGCCTGCTCGGCCTTCCTGCCAGCACTGTTCTGCCCTCCTCCACCGGTGTGATCGGCGGGGGGCTCCCGGTGGATAATATGCTCGAAGCACTGCCAACCCTGCCGCCCGCGCTCCAAGCGGATTCGATTCTACCCGCCGCCGAGGGCATTGTGACGACCGACCTTGATCCGAAAATTCGCCGCGCCGACGTGGGCGGCGGCAGCATCGTCGGCATCGCCAAGGGCGCGGGCATGATCGAGCCGAACCTTGCGACGATGCTGGTTTATATTTTGACCGACCTCGCCGTGCCGCGCGCCGAACTGCGCGCGATGTTGCAGCGCGTCGTCGGCCCGAGCTTCAACAGTATCAGTGTGGACAGTGACACGAGCACGTCAGACACCGTGGCGCTCATTTCCTCCGGCCGCGTGCCTTGCGCGAATCCCACCGCGTTTGAAGCGGCGCTCGCCATTGTCTGCCACGATCTCGCCGAGGACGTCGTGCGCAACGGTGAAGGTGTGCGCCATGTTTTGCGTGTCACCGTAAGCCATGCGCCTGACGAAACCACCGCGCGCCAACTCGGCAAAGCCGTGGTCAACGCGCCACTCTTCAAATGCGCCGTTGCGGGCAACGATCCGAATGTCGGCCGGCTCGTTCAAGCGATCGGCAAAGTCGCGGGCGGTCTCAATGGCGGCGGGCTCGATCTGGGTCGTTTGCGGCTGCACCTCGGTGGCATCGAGATTTTTGCCCACGGCGTTTTCCAGCTCAACCCAGATAAAGAGCAAGCCTTGGTGAAATTCCTAAAATCCGCCGAGCTTTATGCCAGCGTCATTCCCCCCGACGGGATTTACACCGCGGCGGTGGATTATCCCCGGCATGAGCGGTGCGTGGATATCGCCATCGATCTCGGCACAGGCACCGGCACAGCCACGGTCCTCGGCGGCGATCTCACCCACGAATACGTGAGCGAGAACGCCGACTACCGGAGTTGAAACGCAAGGCGGGACGGCGATCTCGCCCTACATTCAAATCAGCCCGGCGGTTTCGGGAAAACCACACCAGAGGTTCATGATCTGCACGGCCTGGCCACCGGCGCCTTTGACCAGGTTGTCCTCGGCGGCCGTAAGCACGAAATTCTTGGTGCGCGGATCGAACACCGCGGAGATGTCGATGCGATTCGTGCCGACGACGTGCGCGGTGTCGGGGGTCTCATCCGAGGGCAGGATTTGCACAAACGGCGAACCGCCGTAAGTCGCCGCCCACGCCGCGTAGAGCGCAGTGATGTCTGGTTTGACTGCCGGCACAGTGATGGTGGTCGCGATGCCGCGCCGCATCGGCGCGAGATGCGGGTTAAACTGGAGCACGACTGGCGCGCCAGTATGCAACGCGAGTTGCTCTTCGACTTCCGCCAAGTGCCGGTGCTTGGTCAGCCCATAGGCCTTGGCGCTTTCGGCGCGTTCGACGTAGAGATAGGCCTCCTCGACTTTCTTGCCCGCGCCGCTGACGCCGCTGAATGAGTTGACCACGATGTGTTCGCGCGAGACGATCCCGGCCTTGAGCAAGGGGGCTAGCGGCACGAGCATGCTGGTCGGATAACAGCCCGGCGCGGCCACCAGCGCGGCCTCGGTTTTCCACGACGGCGCGGCGAGTTCCGGAATCACGTAGCGTGCGGATTTGATCAACTCCGGCGCATGATGCTCGCCGTAGTAGCGTTGATAGGTGGCGAGATCGGCGATGCGGAAATCGGCGCTCAAGTCGATGACCTTCTTGCCAGCGGCCACGAGGGCGCGGGCGTAGGTCGCCGCCGCGCCGTGCGGCAACGCGAGGAAAAACAAACTCACGTCGCTGGCGGCCAGCGCCGCGGGATCGGAGTCCACGAAGCATAGGCCAGTGTCCGCGCCGCGCAGCGACGGGATGACTTTGGACAGCGCCTTGCCCGCGTGTGTGCGGGACGTGACGGTCGTGAGCTCGACCTGAGGATGGCCAAGGAGCAGTTGCACCAACACTTCCCCGGTGTAACCGGAGGCGCCAACGATTCCAACTTTCATGGTAAACAAGATTCAGGTTTCAGCGAACGAGAGAGTCACGAGTAAAATACCGGCACAAAAAAAGCGGGCCGGAAATCCGGCCCGCTGGGAAAACTTGCTGGAGGCGTCGCGCTTAACGCTTCGAGAACTGGAAGCGACGGCGGGCGCCGGGCTGGCCGGGCTTTTTGCGCTCTTTTTCTCGGGGGTCGCGGGTGAGATGGCCGGCCTTCTTCAAGGCGGCGCGGAGCTCGGGATTGAGCTTCTCGAGGGCGCGAGCGATGCCGTGCGCCACCGCGCCAGCTTGGCCGGCGACGCCGCCGCCAGTGACATTGGCGGTCACATCAACTTTGTCGCGCAGTTCCACCGTGAGGAGGGGCGCATAGGCCTGTTTGGAAAAATTCTCGTGCGAGAAATGGGTGTCGAAGTCGCGGCCGTTGGCGAGCAGCTTGCCGGTGCCTTCAGTGAGGCGGACGCGGGCGGTCGCGGTCTTGCGGCGGCCGGTGGCGGTAAAGACGGAGGTATCGGTGCTCATGGTCTAATCAAAGGGCGACTTTCACGGGATTCTGGGCCTCGTGCGTATGGTTCGGACCGGCGAAGACGCGCAGCTTCTTCAACATCTGGACCGCGAGGCGGTTCTTCGGGAGCATGCCTTTGACGGCGTGCTGAATGATGTATTCGGGCTTGTTCGCGCGCACATCGGAGAGCTTGCGGTAGCGCTCGCCTCCGACGTAGCCGGAGAAGGACATGTAGCGGTTTTGCTCCTCCTTCTTGCCAGTGAGGACGATCTTCTCGGCGTTGATCACAACAACGAAATCGCCCGTGTCCACGTGCGGGGTGTAGGCGGCTTTGTGCCGGCCGCGGATGAGGTTCGCGATCTTGACCGCCAGACGGCCCAAGACTTGCCCTTCGGCATCGACGAGATGCCACTTGGGTTGCACCGTCTCTTTTTTGGCGAGGATGGTTTTCATGGGAAAAGAGGCCAATAGCTAGGGTCTGAATCAGCGGTGTCAACGGTTTTGATGGCAAAAACCCGCCCCGGGGCTGCCAGGGCGGGTGGAATGCGGTCGGGATCAGAAACCCAGGGCGAGACCGATCGTGCCGTAGAAATGGCTGTTTTTGCCGTAGCCATCGCCACCCGCGATATTGTTGTGGGTGTAGTTGACCCCGACGGTAATCGTCCCCGTCTCCGAGATGGCGAAGGGCACCGCCGCCCCAAGGCTGTAGTAGGTCGTGCTGCTGCCGGACTTGGGATCCGCACGACCCAATACGGCGCTGAAGTCCAGCGAGGCGCCAGCGGGTTCGAGCGCCACGCTGTAGCCGATGGAGCCCTCGACCGTGAGAACTTCGAGTTTCGTGTCATAATATACATAAGCCCCGGGAGAGACGCCGCCCAGAGAGCCACTCACGCCCACGTAGGGCTCGAAAGTGGTGGCGTCCGCACCCGTGCTCTTATCGAGCTCGGGATAATAATACAGGCAGGCCCCCACATCGAGGGACCAGCCATCGGACAAGTCGGCTCCGTAACCGACGTAGAAGTCGATTTCGTTGTCGATGTTATCCACGATCGGTTGGGCGGACCAGACGCCCGCGGTGATCGGTCCGGCGGACACCTCGACCGACGGGAAAAGCGTGTCCTTGGCCAATTGCGTGCCACGAAACACATACTTGGTGCCATAGGTAAAATCCATGGTCACCGCATAGGAACTGGCTGGCTTGGCCTCTTCGGCGCGCAGACCGAGGGCGAAGGCACATAGCGCGGCGATGATGAATAGTTTGTTTTTCATATTTGGTTGTTTTCTAGGTTAGTTAGGCGTCCGCCACCATCGCTGACCCCGCGGCAAGTAGTCTTTGCCTTGGTAACCCGCTAATGGTTGAATGATCGGACTACCGGGGTTAGCAATCTCCGGGCCAGCTCAAAAAAATCATGTCACATCGCGTATTTTTATTTTTCAGCGGCGGGTTGGGAGTGGCGGGCGTGGGCTTGGGTGCCTTCGGCGCGCACGGCCTGCACGAACGGCTGATTGCTGTCGGTATGCTCTCGGCTTGGGAAACCGCCGTGCTCTACCACTTGGTGCATACTGTCGCTATTCTGGCCATGGCGCTAGGCGACGACAAGCAAAGCTCGGCCGCGCGTCAATGGCTGCAAAGGGCGGGGCTGTGCTGGATCACGGGAGTCGTGTTATTTTCCGGCTCGCTTTACGTGATGGCGTTGGGCGGCCCGCGCTGGCTAGGACCGGTGACACCGTTGGGAGGCCTAGCCTTCATTATCGGTTGGGCCCTGTTGCTACCGGCGGCGGCGAAGCCCCGGACTTGATCCAAGATGCAGCTGCCGCCCGATCTGCTGACTGTGCTCAACGCGGTGCGCCGCGTGGGCCGGCCGCGCTTGGTCGGCGGCGGCGTGCGCGACTGGCTGTTGGGATTGCCTTCACAGGATTACGACATCGAGGTGGCCGGGGTGGATTTCGAGTCGCTGCATCGTGTCCTCGCGCCGTTCGGCGCAACCGATATCGTTGGTCGCAGCTTCGGCGTGATCAAACTGCGCGGCGACGGTCGCGAATACGATTTCAGCCTGCCGAGGCGCGAATCCAAAACTGGTGCCGGGCACCGCGGTTTCGCCGTGCAACCCGACCCCGGCTTGAGCGATGCCGAGGCCTCCGCGCGCCGCGATTTCACGATCAACGCCATAGCCTACGACCCGTTAGAAGATCGCATCATCGATCCACATGACGGACGGGGCGACTTGCAAAAGCGCGTGCTGCGCCATACCAGCGCGGCGTTTAGTGACGACCCGCTGCGGGTACTGCGCGGGTTCCAGCTCGCGGCGCGTTTTGATCTGACCCTGGCGCCGGCCACTGCCGCGCTCTGCCAGAGCATGACGGGCACCTTCCGCGAATTGCCGACGGAGCGTATCTGGGGCGAATGGGACAAATGGGCCATTCAATCGGTCAAGCCGTCGCGCGGGCTGACGGTGTTGGAAGAAACCGATTGGCTGCGGCATTTTCCGGAGCTGGCTGCCCTGCGCGGCACATTGCAAGATCCAGAGTGGCACCCCGAAGGTGACGTGTTCACACACACCCAACACTGCCTTGACGCCTTGGTGGGCTATCCCGAATGGCGCGAGGCCCAGCCCGAACAACGTCGCGTCTTAATGCTAGCCGTACTCACCCACGATTTCGGCAAAGCGGCCACCACCCGACAAACCGAACGTGACGGTCTATGGCGCTGGACCAGCCACGGTCATGACACGGCCAGCGGCCCGCTTGCCACCGCATTTCTACAACACATAGGCGCGCCCAGCTCCGTGGCCATGAGGGTCAGCCCGTTGGTCATTCACCATCACGCCCATTATCACGGCCGCACGGAGTTTTCGGCCGCCAGTGTCCGTCGACTCGCGCGCAAACTCGCCCCGGCCACAATTGACGATTTACTCCTCGTGATGCGCGCGGATCACGACGGGCGACCGCCGCTGCATTCCGCCGACACCCTGGCGCGCATCGCCGCCCTGCGAGAGCGGGCTCGCGAACTCGCCGTACAATTCGCCGCGCCGCAACCGATTTTGCTGGGGCGGCATTTGCTCGCGCTAGGGCGCAACCCCGGACCCGACTTCAAGCCTATCCTCGACGCCGCGTTCGAAGCCCAGCTGGACGGCCAGTTTGCAGATGAACCCGGCGGCCTCGCCTGGCTCCAGCGTAATTTGTCCGCGCCGTCCTTGAAATAAAACCCTCCATCCATTCCTTTAACCCCATGGCCACGACCCAACTCGACCAACTGAAGCAATTCACCACCGTGGTCGCCGACACCGGCGATTTCGCGAGCATGAAGCAATATGCGCCGCAGGACGCCACCACCAACCCAAGCCTGATTCTCAAGGCCGCCGCCCTGCCTGACTACGCATGGCTCGTGGACAAGGCGCTGCAAGACACGGGCAAAACGGCATCGCTTGAGGCCACGATTGACCAACTGCTCGTGCTCTTCGGTCAGGAAATTTTAAATATCGTCCCCGGCCGCGTTTCCACCGAAGTGGACGCCCGCCTTTCATTCGACACCGCCGGCACCATCGCCAAGGCCCGCGAAATCATCGCGCTTTATGAAAAGGCCGGTGTCTCTCGCAACCGCATCCTCATCAAGATCGCCTCGACGTGGGAAGGCATCAAGGCCGCCGAAACGCTCGAAAAGGAAGGCGTCCATTGCAACCTCACCCTACTTTTCTCATTCGCCCAAGCCGTGGCCTGCGCCGAGGCCAAGGTGCAGCTCATCTCACCCTTCGTCGGCCGCATCCTCGACTGGTATAAGAAAAGCACCGGCAAGGATTACGTCGGAGCGGAAGATCCCGGCGTGCAATCCGTCACCGAGATTTTCAATTACTACAAGAAATTCGGCCATGCCACCGAGGTTATGGGCGCGAGCTTCCGCAACACCGGCGAAATCCTCGAACTCGCCGGCTGCGATTTGTTGACCATCTCCCCCAACCTACTCGGCGAACTCCAAGCCTCCACCACCCCGATTGCGCGCAGGCTCGATCCCGTCAAGGCCGCGCAAGCCGATCTCAAGCGCGTGAGCTTCGACGAAAAATCTTTCCGTTTCGCGCTCAACGAGGACGCCATGGCCACGGAAAAAACCGCCGAAGGCATCCGCGTGTTCGCCGCCGACATCGTCAAGCTGGAGCAGATGCTGCAGAAGAAGCGGGGCTGAAACGCCTATTCCACGCTCGGCCACGCTTTCGGGCGATTGCCCTCAAGCGCGGCTACTGTGGCCGCGTTGGAGCGCAGCGACAACGTGGACTCGACCTCCATGTCCGCGCTGAACGCGAAGTTCGCTGGTCCGGTCCGGAGCATGCCGCCGCGTGTGATGCGCGCGCGCAGGCCGCCCCGGCCGCGCAGCCACTCCTCGGCCCCCGGGGCGACGGCTTCGTTCATCCAATAGCACGGCTTGGCTTCGCCACTGCCTTCAAACTCCACGCCCTGCACCACGAATCGTTGGCCCTCAAGCCCGGCAAGATGCAAGCCCGCCACAAGCACATTGCGGCGAAATGCGCCAGCCGACAGGGCTGGGAGAGAGAACTCGCGCTTGAGCGTCTCGTAGGCCTCCCACGCGAAAAACGTGATCTGCCCCTTGTAATCCTCTTTGTAATCAAAGAAGCGATCACCCTCGATGCCGCGACCGGCAACGCATCGAATCGAATCCACCTCCACCGTCGGCTCGCCGCCCGCAGGCTGGCCATGATGCCCAAAGTAGTTATGCCCGGGTGAAACAAAAATTTGGCGGATGTGCACGTCCACGCCGCCAAACATATCCCGCTTCACCAACCCGACAAGCCCACGCTTCACTTATGCCGGCCGACGCTTTTCCGATTCGCGCGTTTCAATGGGATCTCGCCCGGCAAGTTGAACGCCTTGATTGGCTACTCGCGCAACTGCCGCGCTACGCCGACTGGGGCTACCAAGAGCTGTATCTACATCTCGAAGACGCGGTGGAATTCCCCAGCCTGCCGACCGTCGCACGTGAAGATGCTTACACGTATCGCCAGATGGAGCGACTGGTCGCGCGCGCCACCAAAGTCGGCCTCAAGGTCGTGCCCATCGTCAACCTGCTCGGGCACACGCAATACCTCGTCAAGGTGCCCGCGCTGCGCGACCTCAACGAACTGCGCCAGGCCGACGGCTCGCCGCAGGCTACCGGTCAAATCTGCCCCTTGCACCCACGCACATTGGAGGTCGCCGAAAAACTATTGCGCGACATGGCGCCGTTTTGCACGGCGGGCAAGGTGCACGTCGGCCTCGATGAGTCGTTTCATCTCGGCCAGCACCCGCTCAGTCGGCGCGAGGTGCGGCGTATCGGCTTGGCGGCGCATTTTGCCGGGCATGTAAACCGGTTGCGTGATCTCACGCGCAAAATGGATCTACGCATGGGCATGTGGGCCGACATGCTTTATTTCCTTCCGGATGCCATCCCGCTGCTGCCGACCGATTTGATCGCTTACGATTGGTATTACTATCCATTCAAGCGGCATCCGCGCGTCGAGCTGTTCAATTACGCCGAGTTTGATTTGGCGACACCGTTGATGCGACGCGGCATCGAGTATTGGGGCTGCCCGATGAACGGCGCGTTTCGCCACGAGCCGCTGCCGCACTTCGGCGATCGCCTAGCCAATGCCAAGTCGTGGTGGCGGCGTTGCCGCCAAGTCGGCGCGACCGGTTTTCTCATGACCTCGTGGGAACCCAATCGGCTGGC
>JADLBI010000056.1 GCA_020847775.1 Opitutaceae bacterium | reverse complement strand
TTTCGGTGACGGTGGCGAGGAGCTCGTCGTGCAGCTTGGGGTCGTTGATGAGTTTGCCGAGTGTGCCGTCGCCATGGTTGATCTTGTCGGTGATGGTCTGGAGGTTGGTCATTACGCCGTCGATTTTCGCGCCGTTGTCGCTGAGCAGCTTGTCGAGGCGTTGAAACAAGCCGGGCTGGCCTTCCTCGCCTTGAAACACGCCGCCGATGGAGCCGAGGGTGCCTTCGAGCTTGCCGCCTAGTTCGCCGAGCTCGGCCATGATGGTGTTGAGGTCGGCGGAAACGCGGGTGGAAATTTCCGCGCCGGGGGGCAGTGGCGCGGCGCCGGCCGAGCCGAGGTTGATGGCGATGTAATTGGTGCCGAGCAGTCCGGCCGAGGCGATGGTGGCTTGGGCGTCGCCGGCGATGCTGAATTTTTTGTCGATGCGCAGCACGGCTTCGGCGCGGCGGTCGCCGAGGCGGGTGGTCTCCACCGCGCCGATGCGCACACCGGCCATGCGGATATCGTCGCCCGCCTTCAACTCCTTAAGGTTGTCGAAACCGGCGATCAGCGTATAGCCGCTTTTCTTGAGGCTGGAGCGGTTGCCGAGAGTCTCGTAGGTCACCCAGATGAGGGCGAGGCCGAGTAGAAAGAATAAGCCGACGCGGGCGGTGTGGTGGGCGTTGTTCATGGTCAGGTCTCCAGTTGCTTAAAGCGGGGATGGTGCAGGTCGATTTTCGGATTGAGGAAGTCGCGCACGCGTGGGTCAGACGAGTGCTTGAGCTCGGCTGGCGGGGCGAGGGCGATGAGTTCGCCGCCCATCAAAATGCCGATGCGATCGGCGATGCTGAGCGCGAGGTCGCGATCATGCGAGACGACGATCGAGGTGACGTGGTACTCGTCCTTCAAACTGGCGATGATTTCGCTGATGGTCGCCGACATGACCGGATCGAGCTCTGAAGTGGGTTCATCGTAAAGCAGGAGTTGCGGCTCCATGACGAGGGCACGGGCGATGGCGACGCGTTTGCGCATGCCGCCGGAGAGTTCGGAGGGGAATTTGCCGGCGGCGTTGGCCAGCGAGAGAATTTGCAACGCGTGCATGACCTTCTCGCGGATTTTTCCCTCGCCGCCCAGCCGATGCTCGCGCAGGTAGAGCGCGAGGTTGTCATAAACGGTGAGGGAGTTGAACAACGCGCCGGCCTGAAACACCATCGCCATGCGCACGGTCTCGCGGGTGGTTTCATCGGCGGCGTCCTGGCTACCGACGGTGACGCGGCCACCGCTGGGCGCCTCGAGCCCGACGATGTGCTTGAGCAAAACGCTTTTGCCGGAGCCGCTGGGCCCCATGAGCACGAAGATTTCGCCCGGCTCGATGTGCAGCGTGATGTTTTTCAGCACGACGTGGCGGCCGAAGCTTTTGCTCAAGTCTTCAAACGTCACGCCGACGGCGGGGCTTTCCTCGGCGGTGAAGGGATTGCGGGTGGAGCTGGTGGGCATGGTCACATCAGGGCTCTGGTGACGAAGTAATCGAGCACCAGAATGAGAATGAGCGAGACGACCACAGCCTTGGTGACCGAGGCGCCGATTTCGCGCGGGCCACCGCGGGTGCGGAGCCCGATATTGCAGGAGACGAGCACGACGACGAAGCCGAAGATTTCGGCCTTCACGATGCCGTCCCAGACGTCCTTGAACTGGGTGAACTGGCGCAGGGCTTCGAAATATTTTTCGGGCGCGAGCGAGATGAAGTCCACATATTGGCAGATGAGCGCGCCGCCGAACCAACCCACGAGGTTGGCGATGATGGCGAGCACGGGCATCATCACGAGCACGGCGGCGAGGCGGGGCAGCACGAGCATGCGCTCGGGCGGGATGTTCATTGTGATTAGAGCGTCCACCTCTTGGTAAACCTTCATCGAGGCCAGTGCGGCGGCGATGGCCGAGCCGACGCGGCCGGCGACGAGCACGGCGACCATCACCGGCCCGAGTTCGCGCGCCATCGAGAGGCCGACGAGCGAGCCGATGAACTCCTTGGCGCCGAAATTCGACATGCTGTAGCCGCTTTGCAGCGCGAGCACACCGCCGATGAAGAAGCTCAAAATCGCGACGATCGGCAGCGTGGTGTAGCCGATCAGGTAACACTGCTCCAGGAAGCGACCGGTTTGCCGCGGCAGGCTGGAAACATGCCGCGCGGAGTTCACCAGCAGGAGGAGGGTGCTGCCGAAACCTTCGAGGATGGCGGTGATGTGCTTCATGTCACGGGACGGGAGTCGGGATCACCTTGGCGCGCTGGTGGGAAAAATCGAACAGGAACAAGCGCCAGTTTTTTCCCGCTGGTTTGCGCAGGCCGATGAGGCCACTCAATAGCTCAACGCGTTGTCCGGTTTCGTCGCGTTCGGAACTAAACAGTGGGCCGATGAAGTGAAACTCGCGCTCGGTGCCCGTGCGCCGCCAGGTGATGGCGCGCCAGAGGAACGCGTGGCGCACGTCGTCCGGCGCGCGCTGATCGTAGCGATAAAGCGCGAAGAGCGGTTCGTAGAGAGCGCGCACCTTGTCGTTGGTCGGGAAGAACACGCCGAGCGGACTGGGGAACTGGCCTTGGTGGCGGCCCGCGCCGTTGTCCCACGCACTGAACAGCGGCCAGAAGTGGGATTTGTGCGCGTGGGGTAGGGCGGGGTTGGTGGTGCTGCGCTGCTCGTGCGACCAATAGATGAACCAGAACAATTGCTGCTTTTCGTGCGCGAG
This sequence comes from Opitutaceae bacterium, assembly GCA_020847775.1. GTDB lineage: Bacteria > Verrucomicrobiota > Verrucomicrobiia > Opitutales > Opitutaceae > Cephaloticoccus. Next base: position 24,110 of record JADLBI010000056.1, on the reverse strand, counting down.
GCCGTCGGCAGTCCAGGTCTCCTCACGGATCAGCGGCCAGAGCACCCATTTTTTATCAACCCCTTTGCGAATCGAATGCGTGTAGAACGGCGCCCAGCGGTTGACGTGGCGCTGGTCGCCGCGGCCTTGCACGAGGAGCGGCCAGAGGTAGCGGTTCTCGTGGTAGGCGGCCGGCGCGGTTTGCCGCGTGTAACCGAAGAACGGCCAGAGAAAATTTTCGCTGACCGCGCCGGCGCTTTGTTCGCGTGTGTAGAACGGCAGAAAGCCCTGCATCACGGTGGGCACGGGGTCGGACAGGCGCAGCTCGTTTTTATAGATGAGCGGCCAGAGCCAAGACCGTTTGCGGTAGGCACCGGGTTTTTCCGCGCGGCCAAAGAGCGGCCAAACAGCGAAGCCGTCATGGCCGTCGCCGGTGATGCGTTTGATGAAGGGCCACGGCGTCGCGGTGGTCACCATGCCGGATTTTTCGGTGCGCAGGTAAAGGGGGAAGAGCGTCCAGTCGATTTGGTCCTGGCCGAAGCGGTGCTTGATGGTGCCGGCGATGGGGAGGAGCGCGCGATAACTCGTGGCGGGGTCGCCGGTGTCGCGCGAAAACCAGAAGGGCCACACGTCGAACTTGCGCGGCTCGAATGCGGAGGCTCCGGTTTGCGCGTGCGAGTGATTGATGACGTTGAAGACGGTCCACGCCTCCGTGGTCGTGTCGCGCCGCCAGGAATAGAGCGGATAGAGGAAGGAGCGCTCTTCGCGTCCAGCCGCGGCGTCCGCATGCTCCAACCAGAGCGGCCGTAGGCCCTCGTAGCGCGCGCCGTCCGGCGCGGTCTTGGAGAAAATCAGCGGGCCGAGGATCTGCCGATCGGTCGTCTCACCGGTGGTGGCGTCGGTCTGTTCAACGAGCAGCGGCCAGAGGTTGTGCTCCGCGCGCAGCAGCCCCGCGCTCGCAGTGAAAGCGAGGGCGCACAATAAGGCTTTGAACGGACGGTGCTTGGTCAATTGGGTCATCTCTCTGACAGCTCACAGTGGCTTTGTTACCGCGAATTTCAACCGGCTGTCGATAACGCAACGCATGTTTGAGATTGGCCAATCGCCGAGCGCCGTCTTCGCTGTGGCCATGCGCATCACCGGTGGCCGAGCCCGTGGGATTCCCTTGGTCGCCCCCAAGGGTGACGCGGTGCGTCCGGCGACCGACGGCCTGAGGCAGGCGGTGTTTTCCAGCATCGGGCATCGCGTGCCCGGCGCGCGGTTTCTCGACTTGTTCGCCGGCAGCGGCGCGTATGGCTTGGAGGCTTTGAGTCGCGGGGCGGCGGGCGGGGCGTGGGTGGAGAAAAATCGCCAGGCGGCGGAGTGCATTCGAAAAAACGTCGCCGCGGTGGCGAAGAGTTTGGGCGGTGGGGCGGGCGAGGCGGAAATCGTGACGGCGGACGCGACGACCGCGCCTTGGCCGCTGGCGGGCAACGGCCCCGATCTCGTGTTCATCGATCCGCCTTATGAGATAATCGAGACGGTGGCGCCGGGGTTGTTCGCGCGGCTGGGCGAGTTGTTGGCCCCACATCCCGATCCGTTGGTGGTTTTTGAAATGCCCGGCGAAATCGAGCTCGCGCCGGACGGTTGGACCTGCGTCAAACGCCTGGGCAAAGGCGCGCACCAACCCTCGGTGGGATTTTTTTTGCGCGCGGCTACATGAGCCCGCGTTGCGCTTTCGTGATGGCTAGCGCGGCGACGACGGCGGTTTCGAGCCGCAGCACGCGCTCGCTGAGATGAGCAAAGGTGAACTGCTGGGCGCGCAAAAGCGCGCGTTCGCCCGCCGACCAGCCGCGTTCGGGGCCGAAGGCGAGCACCAGTGGAGTGTCATTTAATAGATGACACTGGCTGAGGGGGGCGGGGGCTTCGTAGTTGTCGAGGGCGAGGCGGGTGGCGGTGGCGGGCAGGGCGGAGATCGCCTGGGCGAGGGTTTGGCCATGGGTGAGTGTGGGGAGGGCGGTGCAAAAGGCCTGCGCGGCACCGGCTTCGAGGTGGCGTTGCCATTCGCCGGAGGACCAGAGCGTGCTGTTGGCGTAGGAGGGCTCGGCTTTATCGCCTCGCACGAAATGCAGCGCGGCGACGCCGAGCGCGGCGGCTTCTTGCAGGATCTTGCGCGCGGTCTGCGGGCGCGGCAGGCCGATGAGTAGGGTGACGGGATCGGGCGGCGGCGGGGGCGCTTCCCATTCGAAAGCGAGTTCGAGATGGGTGGTGGTGAGGGCGACGAGCGTGCCCTTGCCGCGTGGGCCGTTGATGAGGCCAGCGTCGAACGAATCACCGGGCTGGCGGCGCAGCACCGTCAAGAGGTGCCGCGCGCGGGCGTCGGTGAGTGGCAGCTGGCGCGATGATTCGCCGGACTGAAACAAGATGAGGTTCAACGCTTAGGTAGATTGCGAATGGCGGCACGGTCGCGAGTTAATTTCCGCGTGGGAAAATCACGAGGCAAGGTCTGTTCAGGCAACCGGTCGTTTGCGGGTTGGCAGTATGGCCGCAGCAGTGACGGTGGTTTTACCTCTGAACTCGCGCCAAGTCTTGCATAAGTTTGAATAATCACAAGTGGGATATACCCAATTCTAAGTAAAAACACTAATGTAAATTCGTTTGCCTCTCAGTTGGCGCGGTTTTCCACTCGGGCTCCCATTTTCTCTATTTGGGGGCTATGAATACCTACACACTCACTCGATTTTGGGTCACATTATTGTGTGGCGAGAACCGTCTGGCCTGCATCGTCACAGGTAAGGCCTTCCGCTGGATGATAGCCGGCCTTATGCTGGCGTTGATTGCTGGCACGGAGGTGCAGGCGGCGGATGAACCACTGGTGGTTGAGACCACGGTATTGAAAGTGACGCATGACGCTGATGGCCGCGAGGTATTGGTCGAAGCGCCGAAGGCCGGGCCGGATGATGTATTGGTTTACCGCGCGATCTATCGCAATACGGGAGCCGCGACCTTGGGCGAGCTGACGGCGGTGATGCCCGTGCCTCCGGGTTTGGAGTATTTGGAAGGATCGGCGGCACCGGCTGCGATCGAGGCGACGCGCGACGGCAAAACCTATTTCCGTGTTGATGCCGAACCATTGCCCGCGCCGGTGGCGCAGTGGCGGGCTTTGCGCTGGGCGCCGCGGGACGTGCGCCCCGGTGAATCGTTCACCATCGAGTTGCGCGCCCGGGTGACAACCGGGGCGGCAGAAGCACCATGAAAAATTTTTCAATCAATCCACAACCAAACCAGCAGTTCACCATGAATAAACCAACCAGGGTCACCCTCGGGCAGCGTTTCGGCGCGTTGCCTTTGTTCACCAAAGTCATCGCGCTCGCCGGGCTGCTGTTTTCCGCAGGAGTCGTGCTCCAGGCGGCGGCGCCGTTGGCGGGCACGATCATCGGCAACGCCGCCTCGGCGACCTACAAGGACAACGCCAACCAAGAGCGGCAGGTCACCTCCAACATCGTGACCACCGAGGTGCAGCAGGTGTATAGCTTCACGCTGGAGTCCAACCGCAGCGTGACCGTGTCGCCCGGCGGCCAAGTGACGTTCCCCCATGTGCTGACCAACACCGGCAACGGCGCGGATTCCTACACCCTGACCACGGGTAACCCGACCGGCTTCGGTTTGACGAACATCAAGATCTACGCTGATGCGAACCGCGACGGCCAGCCGGATAATACCACCAATTTAAACGGCACGGCGCTGCCGGTGGGACCGGGTGCCGAGTATCACTTTGTGGTGGTGGGCTCTGCCCCGTCCACCGCGACCGGATCGGCCACGATTGACGTGGTGGCGACGGCTTCTGCGGCCCAGGCCCCGCAGACTCACACCAACACCGACACCGCCACGGTCACGCAAAACGCCGTGATCGCCGTGGCCAAGAGCATCAGTCGCAGTTCGGGTGCTTCGCCTGCCACGCAGGCTGCGGCGGATGCCGACCCGCTAACCTACACGCTGACCTACACCAACACCGGCAACACGGCGGCGACGGCGGTGACCATCACCGACACGATCCCCACCAACATGACCTATGTGGCCAGCAGTGGCACATGGTCGGGTTCGGCCACGGCGCTGACCGATGCCGCTGGTGAAACGGCCACGGGCATCACCTACGATTACAACATCACCACCCTCGGCAAGGTGACAGCAGTGATTTCAGCGGTCAACCCGGGCGCCTCGGGCACGATCACCTTCAAGGTGACCGTCACCCCCAACACCGCGCCCTCCACGATCAACAACACCGCGCAATACAGCTACGATCCGGACGGTGCCGGCGGCAACCCCGCCACGACCCCGGTTCCCACCAACACAGTCCCCTACGTGGTGAATCAGGCGGGTGGTGTGGCCATCGGTGACAACAATTCCGCCACCAACGGCGAGACTCCGTCTAACAGCAGTCCGCAAATCTACACGGTGGCCGCCGCCAACCCCGGCAGCACGGTGACCTTCGTCAACCGCGTATATAACACCGGCAACGGCACGGACTCCTTCGACATCACCTTCCCGTCGAATGATTTTCCGGCTGGCACGACCTTCGTGGTTTACAAGGCAGACGGTAACACCCCGTTGGTGGACACCGACGGCAACGGCGTGCCTGACACTGGCCCGGTGGCCCCGGGCGGCAGCTACGACGTCGTGATCAAAGCTATTTTGCCGACGGATGCCGCCACTGGCGGACCGAAGTCGGTCACTGTCCAAGCGCAATCGCATGTCTCCGGTGGCACCAACACCGTGGTCAACCAACTGACCAACATTGTCAGCCTGAGCGTGGACTTGACCAACAACGCCTCCGCTGGCGATGCAGGCACCCAGCTGGGTGAAAACCCGACGCCGGCATCCACCGCCGCCGAGGCCTCCGCCGTGGTCACCAATACCACCGATCCCGGCACGACGACCCGCTTCACCCTCCACGCCTACAATCCGAACGGCGTGCCCGATGCCTACGACATCGGCTCCAACGTGGCCGCCCTGTTCAACGGCAATCCCGTGCCGACGGGCTGGACGATCGTGTTCCGCGACGAGAACGGCAGCATCATCACCAACACCGGCATCGTCGCTGCATTGGGCAACAAGAAATTCTATGCCGACGTGACGGTTCCCGCCGATGCGGCACCCGCCACGACCTCGGTTTATTTCCGAGTCCAGTCGCCCACCACCGGGGTGTTCGACATCCTGCACGATGCCGTGACAGTGAACGCGGTGCGCAAGCTCAGCTTGCAGCCCAATCACTCTGGGCAGACCTATCCGGGCGGCGTGGTTTTCTATGACCACATCCTGACCAACGAAGGCAACGTGACCGAAGGCATCGGCACCAATGCCGGTTCGACCATCGAGCTGGGCCTGAGCGACACGCTCTCCGCCAACGGTTGGACCAGCGTGATCTATTATGATGCCAATAACAACGGCGTGGTGGATTCCAGCGAGAGCATCGTCAACACCGGCCAGTTTGGCTCGGTGGTGGGCAGCTTGGCCCCGGGCGCGAAAGTGGGCCTGATCGTCAAGGTCTTCGCTCCCGCCGGCGCGCCCAACCTTGCATCGAACGTCACCACCCTGACGGCGACGACCACCGATAACAACGCGGCCCATCCGTATGACGGAGCCGAACCCGCGGTAGTCAGCGTCAAGGACACGACCACCGTGGTGCTGGGCGACCTCTCCATCAAAAAGGAGCAGGCGACCAGCAGTGGCGGCACCTACGGCACGGCGCAAATCCAGCGTGAGCCTGGTGAGGTGATCTATTACAAACTCACCGTGACGAACACCGGCTCGGCCAATTCGACCGAAGTCGTGGTCTATGACACGACGCCGGCCTACACGACCTATGATTCCGGCAGTGGCGCAGCCACCGTGAACGTGACCAATGGTTCGCTGGCCGCTCCTGCGACGATCACGGCCCCGGCCAACGGAGCCACCGGTGACTTCAAATTCGAATTGGGCTCCTTGGCCCCCAACACCGTGGTGGTGATCACCTTCGCGGTGATGGTTAATAGCTGAGCCTCCGCTCGGCCGTATGCACCATGTGCGACACCGGTCTTCATGCCGGTGCCGCCATGGTTGCAGATGGTCGAACCGAGCCCCTTCGCCACCTGTCCCGGTGAAGCGCCTATCCCAGTTTATCCTTTATGCCCTGGCCCTGGTCATGGTGACCGGAGTCTTGGCTCCATGGGTGGCTGCCCAGACGCCCACGCCAGGCACTGTGCTGCGTAATCAAGCTTCGCTCACGTATCACGAGATCGGCATTACGGACAAACTCACGCTCTACTCTGACACCGTGCGCGCTGTGGTGACGGCGGGCCCTGGTATCGACCTGCAGGCAGACCGCAAGCAGCAGGTGGCCGCGGGGGTGTGGTTTACCTTGGCGCACACGCTCACCAACACTGGCAATCAGGCGGGCGACTATACGCTGACGCCGTCGCTGGTCGCGGGCGGGGATTTTGCCGTGCAGTCGCTGGCCTTGGTGCTCGATGCCAACGCCAACGGCATGGCCGATGTGGGCGAAACGCGTCTGGCATGGCCGGTGACCCATCAGATCACCCTGCTACCGGGTGAGTCGAGCTACGTCATTATCGTCGGTCAGGTGTCCACCGCGGCCACGGGTTCGACCGGCGAGGTGCGTTTCAAACTGGACGCAGCCCTGCCGGCCGCGGGGTTGACGGCGGAAAACGAGGATTTGATCACGTTGGCACCGCTGCCTTCCGGCGATTTCAACTTCACCAAGACCGCTAGTGCGCCCACCGCCACGCGCGGCTCCACGCTGGACTACACGTTGTCGGGAGCCAATACCTTGGCCAAATCGCCGGGGCCGATTCCCATCATCATTGATGGGGTCAATTCATCCATGATCGTGGTGCGCGATGTGATCCCGGCGACCCCCACGTTTGTTGGCTTCCTCGGCGCGCTCGCGCCACAATCGAAGCGTCTGTATCACGTGATCAGCCAGTCCGGCACGCACACCTACACCACGACGGCCCCGGCCGATCTCTCAACGGTGGACGCCGTGGCGGTGGCGTTTCCCGCCATGCCCTATGGCTATCAGTTCCGCGTTAACTTCCGGGTGCGGGTCAACGACAATGCGGCCAATCTCGCCTGCGGCCAGTCCTCCGGCATCGTCAATATTGGCGAATTGCATTACCACGACGGCACCAAGGTGGTGATCTTGAAGACCAACGGCGCGGGCTTCAGCGTGCCGGCTCGCGCGCCGGTGGTGAAGTTTTACATGGATGAGGCGCGCACGCGGGAGACCCGCAGCATCTACATCGGCAAACGGGTTTACATCGGGGTGGATGCCGCTTCTGAAAATGCCGACCCGCGGGCGATTGACACCTTGAAGATCGATTTGATGGAGCAGGAGACCGGAGACGCGGAAAAATTGACGGCCGTGGAAACCGGGCCGAACACCGGCATCTTTCAAGTGCCGGGCGGTGTCGTCATGTCGGCGGCCTCGCCGGTGTCGGGCGATGGCGTCATCCAGACCGCGGCGCGGCACACCATCAAGCTGACCCTGGAAGGGCAGTGCGGCGTCACCAGCAACGTGGCCAGCATTCTGGTGGACCCCTCGGGCATCATCTTTGACAGCCAGAGCTGCCAGCCCGTGGCCGGTGTGTGGGTGTCGCTGATTGATGTGACTGGCGCGGGTTTGAACGATGGCCACGGTGGGGCACCGGGCGGCTTGGCCGAGGTGTATGTGGATGCGCTGGGTCAGCAGCGGGCCCCGAACCCCGTGCGCACCGACGCCAAGGGCGAATACCAGTTCCCCTATGTGTATGGTTCGGTTTACCGGTTGGTCGTCAGCACGACTGATCCCGGTAATTCTCCACCCCCCCCGGCCAGTATCTTCCCGCCCTCGGCCCTGCCACCGGCGCCGTGCTCGGCGGATCTGCGCGTCGGCATTGGCTCACGGCAGGAGGAGTTTACCGTCAGCACCTCGGATGTGTTTCTCGATATCCCGCTCGATCTCGATTTCACCGGCAGCGGTTTTGGTCTGAAAAAAGAAGCTTCGCAGGATGTGGTCGAGCGTGGTGATTCGCTCGTCTATTCCCTCACGGTCAGCAACGACACGAGCTACACCTTCAAACAAATTATCATTGATGACGTGCTGCCGGCCGGGCTGACCTACGAGCCCGGCTCCGCGCGTTTGGAGCGCACCGCCGCGTTGCCCGATCCCGCGGGTGGCCGCGGCCCGCGCCTAAGCTTCACCACGGGCGCGGATATCGAGCCCGGCAAGAGCCTGACCCTGAATTACCGGGTGCGCGTGGAGCGGGATGCGCCCGCGGGTGACGCCACCAACATTGCGGTCGCCCACACCGGGGCCGGCATCCGCGCCCAAACCATGCCGGCCGCGAGTAGGGTGCGAATCGAAGAAGGCGTCTTCACGGACAAGGGTGTCATCATCGGCACAATCTTTGTGGATGAGAACCGCAACCGGGTGCAGGACGACGGCGAACCCGGCGTGCCCGGCGTGCGCTTTTATTTGGAAGACGGCACTTTTGTGGTCTCTGACAGCGAGGGCAAATACAGCCTCTACGGCGTCCGCCCCATCACGCATGTCATGAAACTGGACCGCACCACCCTGCCGGCGGGCGCGGAGTTGCTGGTGCTCGGCACGCGCAACGCGGCGGACGCGGGTTCGCGGTTTTTGGACATGAAAAACGGCGAGCTGCACAAGGCGAATTTTGCCATCGCGGGCGACGATGCGGCCGTGCTCGCCGAGGTCATGCGCCGTCGTGAACAAGGGGAAGTGGAAGTCGCCGAGATCACCGCTGGGCTGAACCGGCAGTTGGATTACGACGCGCGCGACAAAGTCATGTCTGATCCGCGGACGCTGCCCGCCCAAGGCATGATGGGGGCCGGTGGTCCGATCGGCGCCGGCGAGGGAGGCGTTACCTCGTCCGCACGCTCCACATTCGCCGCCCTGTTGCCGAAAAACACCCTCAACAGCGACAACTCCGCCGTGGCCCCCGCGCCGGTGGCGGTTGTGCCAGTGCTACCCCTTCCCGACTTGGTGGCCGACCTGCACGAGAACACCGCCGGTTTCATTGATTTGGCCGATGGCGACACTGTGGCCGGCCAGCAGATCACCGTGCGGGTCAAGGGCCCGCTCGGCTCCAACCTGAAGCTTTCGCTCAACGGCCAGCCCGTGAGCGCCACACGCGTGGGCACGCGGGTGGTCGATCCCATTCGCCAAGTTGAGGCTTTGGAGTTCATCGGACTCGACCTGCAGCCCGGTCCCAACCGGCTGGAATTGGTGACGATCGATCCGTTTGGCAATGAGCGCGCGCGGGTGCCGATCGCCATCACCGCGCCCGACCAGCTGGCCGATTTGGCCGTGAGCTTCTCCAACCCCGAGCCCGCGGCGGACGGCCATACTCCCGTCAAAATCACCGTGCGGCTGCTCGACCGCGCGGGCACCTTGGTTTCGGCGCGCACACCGTTGACGCTCGAGGCGAGCCTGGGCCGGTGGCAGGCGGAGGATCTGAACGAACGGACACCGGGCGTCCAAGTGTTCATCGAGGGCGGCGAAGCGGTCTTCACGCTCTTGCCTCCCGACGCGCCGGGCGACGGCCAGATCGTCATCAGCTCCGGCCCGATCAAGCACGAATCCCAACTGCCCTTTTTGCCGGACCTGAGGCCGTTGATCGCCAGCGGCATAATTGAAGGACGCATCGCCTTGCGCGATGGCGCCGGCTCGCTGTTGCGCCCGCAGAGCGCGGCCGACGCCTTTGAGGACGAGTTGTATGAACTCTCGCGCTCGGGCGACTTGAGCACCCACGGCCGCGTGGCCTTCTTCCTCAAGGGCAAAATCAAGGGCGGCCTGCTCCTGACCGCGGCTTACGACACCGACAAGCGCACGCGCGAACGGTTGTTCCGCGACATCGAGCCGGACAAATATTATCCGGTTTATGGCGACGCCTCGATCCGCGGCTATGACGCGCAGTCGAGCCGCCGACTGTATCTGCGCATCGACCACAAGCGCAGCTACCTGCTGGTCGGCGATTTTCAGACGCGCGTCGAGGGTGAGCAAAGCGCGCTCGGCAATTACCAGCGCGCGCTCAACGGCGCGCGCATGCATTTTGAAAACGCCCGGGGCGTGGCCGAAATCTGGGCCTCGCGCGACACCACGCGCCAAGTGGTGGAAGAGCTGGCCGCCGACGGCACATCCGGCCCGTATCTTTTCCGCACGGCCAACGGCCTGATCAATTCCGAGCGCGTGGAAATCCTCACCCGCGACCGCAACCAGCCGTCCCTTGTGTTGAAGACGGAGCCGATGTCGCGATTCCGCGATTATGATTTCGAACCCTTCACCGGGCGATTGTTGTTCCACAACCCGGTGCGGTCGCTCGACGAGAATCTCAACCCGCGCTCCATCCGCATCGTTTACGAAGTGGACCAAGGCGGAGATCCTTTCTGGGTCTATGGCGCCAACACCCAGGTGCGCGTGGCCGAGCGGCTCGAAGTCGGCGGCACGTATGCCGAGGATAGAAATCCCGCGGACCACCAGCGCGTCGCCTCGGCCAACGCCACGGTGAAGCTGGGCGAGGGCACCTACCTATTGGGCGAACTGGCCCGCAGTGACACCGACCTGCAAGGCTCCGGCCTCTCCGGCCGCGTGGACCTGCGCCACCATGATGAAAAGACCGACGCCCGGATATATTACGGGGAGACCGCCACCAATTTTGTGAACCCAGGCGCGCTGTTGATGGCCGGTCGGGTCGAAGCTGGCGCGAAAGTGACCCGCCAATTGACCGAGCAAGACAAGCTTATCGTGCAAGGCTTGCTGACCGAGGATACGACCAGCGCCGGCGGCACCCGCCAAGGCGTGCGCGCGGATGTGGAGCACACCTTCCCCAACCGGGTGAAACTGGAAGTCGGCGCGCGCAAGTCGGAGGAGACCGGCAATCCCGCGGGCCTGTCCACGCGGCCGGGCGCGTTGCAAGGCGGAGTGCCCGGTGCCGCCCCGGTGACGCCGTTTGAAGTCAATTCCGTGCGCGTCAAGGTGACCGCGCCCTTGCCCAAAGTGGAGAACGTGACCGTGTTCGGCGAGTTGGAGCAAGACGTGGTGGAGAGCGACCAGCAGTTGGCCGCGCTCGGTGGCGACTGGCAATTCTCCGAGCGGGGCCGGGCCTACGCCCGCCATGAGTTCATTTCCTCCATTGGCGGTCCCTTTGAGCTGAACCAAATCCAGCAAAACAACATCACCGTGGTCGGCTTCGAGACCGACTACCTGCGCGACGGCCAGTTGTTCAACGAATACCGCGCGCGCGACGCCTTCAACGGCCGCGAAGCCGAGGCGGCCACGGGCCTGCGACACGGTTTCCAATTCGAGTCCGGCCTGCGCCTGCAAGCCGGGGTGGAGCGCGTCACGCCGTTCGACGGCACCACGCAGAACGAATCCACCGCCATCACGACCGGGCTCGAATACACCGAGAATCCCTTGTGGAAGGGCACGGCACGGGTGGAGGCGCGGTTTACCGACCAAAACGAATCACTGCTCAACAGCCTCGGCTATGCGCGCAAGCTCAGCACCGACTGGACCTTCCTCGCCAAGACCATCTACTACCAAGTGGACAATAAGGCGGCAGCCACGCCCGACTCGCTGCAAGCCCGCATCTTGACCGGCCTCGCTTGGCGAGAGACGCGCACCGATCAATGGAACGCGCTGGGCAAATACGAATACCGCTACGAGGACGGTTCGCCGTTTGACCCGAAACTCGAACAGTTGCGCCGCGTGCATATCTTCTCGGGCAGCGTGAACTACCAGCCCACGCGCGACTGGATTTTCAGCGGCCGCTACGCGTTCAAGGTGGTGGACGAAACCGTCATGGGTGACGATGCGACCTACGTCGGCCAGCAGATTGGCCTGCGGGCGCTGCGTGAAATCTCGAAACGCTGGGACGCCGGCCTGTCCGCCTCGGTCGGCTGGTCGCGCGGCTTTGACCGGCACGACTGGGCGCTCGGCCCGGAGGTCGGTTACAATTTCAAGGCCAACATGCGGCTCGGCCTCGGCTACAATATCGTGGGCTTTCACGACCGCGACCTCACCGGCGACCTGCCGACGCAGCGCGGCGTGTTCCTAAACCTGCGCCTGAAATTCGACGAAGGCTTCTTCGCCCTGCGCGCGCTGGCGGATGACACGGAGGAAAAGCGATGAACCAAGCCTCACGCCCGCATCGTATCTGGGTCGCGTTGGCCCTGCTCGCGTTGGCCGGTGGCTGCGCGCGGCCCGGCGTGGTGACGCTCGCGCCCAAGCCCGCCGTGACCGCGCTGGCGCCGGCCGCCACGCGAATCAGCGATCCCATCCGTAAACAAGATTTGGCCTTCGTGGCTGATTTGCAGCGCCGGGCCGAGCGTCTGCCGGAAACCTCCGCCAACCGGGCCGAATCCCTGCTTTTACTGGAAGCCGTGCGCACCGCCTATGTGTCGGGCTCGACCGAACCTTGGCTCGACGCGCAAGTGGCCCGCGTGCAGGAACTGCTTATGGGCGGTGCCGGCACCGAGACGCCGGTGGCCGGCCAGCAGCGCGGTTATGCGACGTGGATCGCGCAGGTGCGCGCGACCCGCGGGTTTCGCGCGGCCTTGCCATTGCTGACCCGCGCCGAGCTGGCGGACGTGAATACTTCATCGTCGAAAGTGGCAGCCGATGCCCGGCCCGCGGGCCAGCCCGCGCGGTTGGCGGCTTTGCAGGCGAGACTCGCGGCCCTGCATGACGGCGGCGCGCCAGTGACGAGTTATGCCTGGGCCAAGGCGCAGGCTTGGCTGGATTTTGCGGATGACGAGGCCGCGTTGCGTGATTTTTCCGGCATCGTGGAGGAGGCGGCGGAGCAGGCGGAAACCATTATCGCCGCGTTGGAGACACCGCGCGATGCGGCGCAATTGGCCGCGGCCGCGACCGCAAACCCACCGCTCGGCGCGGCCGCGCGGGTGGGGGAGGATTTCCTGGCCGACCTTTGGCAACAAGCCGCGGCGAAGCGTCCGGCCGCGGAACATGCGCCATTGCGGCGGGCGGACTCCACTCTGGCCACGCTCGCGCGTTTGGAAGTAGCCTTGTTACAAGCGGCGCATGAGCATGGGCAACGGGGCCAGATCGCCTCTCATCCTTATCAACTGGCGGCGAAACGTTTGGCCGCCCAACTTAGCCCCACGCAACCATGACCGCCCCTCTTCGTCGTTTCTTGGGATTCGCCACCATGGCTTTGCTACTGGGCGGATTCGTCACCACTCGCGCAGTCGCCGCCGGCAATGTCGTGGTGAACGGTTCACCGAGTTTCACGGCGGCGGGTGGCGTGGCGCGCACCTACATGGATGTCGGCGGGGTGTGGAACGGCACGGCGTCGGATGCCAATGGCGATCGGTTTTCCATCACGCTGCGTAATTCCGGCAGCACGGGCGCGTTCAACTTGGCCCCGACGGTGACGCTGCCGGCGAATTTTACGCGCATCGGCAGCGTGCAAGTGAGCGTGAGCAGCGGCGCGACGCCTAGTGTTTCGGCGTCGGGTAGCACGGGCACGTTTTCGCTCGTGACCGGCAGCGGCAACTACGAGCTGCCGGCCGGTGCGACCATCACCTACACCTTTGGTTTGCGCGCTGAAAACGGGGTGGTCGGCGGCACCTATCAAGTCGGTTACGGTTGGACTTGGGCCGACACCAACGGCGGCCCGGCCGTGCCCGCGGTCACCACGCAGCAGAACATCATCGCGCGTGAAGGCGCCTATGTGGTCGAGAACAGCCCGGCCAAGCTCGCCCTGAAGGTGAACGAAAGCGGCGTTTACACCTACACCATCACCAACACCGGCCTCGGCGGGTTGTTCAACCTGCAGTTCACCGAGCTCACAGGTTCGTCGTGGACCTTCCAGTCCTTTGGCGCGCTGACTGTCACGCCCGGCACGCTGGCCTCCGGCACCGCCGCCGCCGGTGGATCCACGGTCTCGATTCCCTATCTGGCGCCCGGGGCCAAGCTCGCGATCCCGGTCACTGGTCAGGTGACGGACTGCTTCGATATCAAGAACAACTTCCGGGTGCAGCACGCGGTGGCGGCCGCGCAGGATTACTACACGCCGGTGGAGTTGAACCTGCAGAGCCCGCTGGTGGATTTCACCCTGCCAAACATCACGCTGAGCTACGCCACGCCGGTCGCCGTGAACATTCCGATTCAGAACACCGGCAACGGCGCGGCGGCGAGCCTCAAGCTGGCGACCAACCTGAACACGTTTGCGCTCACGGTCTCCAACGTGGCGGCGGGTTGGAGTTACAACGCCGGCACCGGCCTTTTCACCTACAACACCGGCAGCGGACTGCTGGCCAACGCCGCCAGCACCACGCTCACCTTTAATGTGGTGGCCAACGATCCCTGCACGGCCGCGCCCAGCGGCAGTTATCTGGCCACCGCCACTTATACCGACATGTGCGGCAACAGTTACGCGCTGCCCACGGAGATTGGCGCGATCTCGCCGTGGACCAACGCGCCGACGCTGGGGCTGACCAAGACCGCCTCGGCGCAGAGCTTGGGCTCCGGCGCCACGGGGCATTACACCTTGACCGTCACCGCCAGCAATGTCGGCGGCTTTAACGCCGTGGCGGTGCCCAATCTGGTGGTGTCGGACGTGCTGCCGGCCTCCATAACCTTCACCAGTCTTTCCATTCCGCCCACCGGCAACGCGAATTACGATGCCGGCAGCCGCACGGTCACTTGGACCATTCCCGTGGGGAGTTTGGCCGCCACGCAATCGCTCCAAATAAACTTCACCCTGCCGGTCGATCCCTGCCTGGGCGGCACCAGTGAGACCAACACCGCCAGCACCAACACCCTGCAAACCACGGCCGGCTGCACCATCAGCCGCACGGACTCGGCCGGCGTGTATATATCGAACTTCGGGACCACCGGCACCATCACGAGCCAGATGCAGCTCAACACCGGGGCTTTCCCCACGACGCAGCGCGGTGGCCAGTTCGAGACCGGCGCGGCCTCGGCGGATGCCACACGCGATTTAGGTGAAGGCGAATTCATCCCCGTGCTGGCGACCTACGCGATTGAAGCCGGTTATGTCGGCACCTGGTCGGGCAGCACGTATCGGGATGATTTTGGCAACCTATCCGGCGCGCGTCTGGTGCCGGGCACGGCGCAGGTGAGCATCGATGGCGGCGGATCTTGGACGGCCGTGCCGCCCGCGTCCATCACCAGCCTGCCCAGCGCGCACGAACTGGCCCTGAACTTGGGCTTTCTGGCCGGCGCGAGCTATTTCAACGATCCCAATGTCGGCGCGGCCGCCGCCCGCGACCTGCGTTTCCGCTACCGGCTGACCGCGACCGATGCCGATCTGGGCGGCGAACTCTCCCGGCAGGTGACCCAGCAATCCATTCTCACGATCAGCGGCGGCACCGCCGGCGCTTGCACCGGCGGCGTGTTCACCCAGTGGTTGCTCTACAACATCGCGCGGGCGGAGGCCAACATCGCCGTGAGCATGCCCACGTCGATTGAGCTGTGCGCGAGCTTCTCCGTGACGATCACCGTGAGCAACGGTTCATCCCAGCGTGCCCGCAATCTGCTGACGACGCTCATCACCGACGGCACGAGCAAATACACCTATGTCACCGGACAAACGCCGACCTACGGCGGCGATTTCAACGGGGGCAACATCACCATAACCGAGAACGCCGGCGTCAATCCCACCTTCCAGTTCACCGGCGCAGAATTGACCCAGACCAGCACGATCACCGTGCTCGTGCGCCGCAAACAGGCTCCGGCTCCCGCGCCCCTTGACACGGCGCCCTCGGCGTTGAGCACAAAGGTGGATTTTGACGACTCTGAGACCGCGCCGAGCGCGGGCACGCGCGAGTTTACCGACAACGCCAGCGCCACACCCCTGCTGGTGCGCGCCGCCGATCTGTCGTTGGTGGCTACGCCCCAAAACGTGCTTGTGATTGACACGGCCGTGAGCTGGACCGCCTACGTGGCCAACGGTGGCAACGGCACCGCCTACGACTCCAAGTTGGTGGTGACCTTCCCCTCCGGCATTGTGCCTGACACCGCCGCCAACCTCGCCACGGCCATCAACAACGCCAACGGCACGAGCCTGGTCGCCGGCGACATCACCATCTCGGGCCAGCAGGTGACCATCAATCTGGGCAGCTTAAATTCCGGCGTGCAGCGCCGCATCCCGCTCACCGGCTTTCTCGACCAGAGCACCTGCAATTTCACCAGCAGCATCGCGGCGGTGGCCCAGTGGGGCTGCGGCGGCGACACCTACCAGACCGAAA
Organism: Opitutaceae bacterium; assembly: GCA_020847775.1. Classification (GTDB taxonomy): domain Bacteria; phylum Verrucomicrobiota; class Verrucomicrobiia; order Opitutales; family Opitutaceae; genus Cephaloticoccus. The sequence continues at coordinate 7,859 of JADLBI010000056.1, read as the reverse complement.
CCCAGGTCAACCCCACCTTCACCCAGCCTCCCGCCTCGCTGCAGATCATCCACGACACGACTAATTCCAAGGCCAGCCTCTGCGACAATTCGACCATCGAGATCATCATCCGCAACGTCGGCCAGCCCACCGTTTACGATGTGGTGGTCACGGAAAACCTCGGTTCGGTGGCGGCCACCGGCCTGAGCTTTATCCCCGGTTCGGTGACCGTCTCGCTCAACGGCGGCGGCTACAGCGCGGCAGGCGATCCCACCGGCCCCGGCACCAATCTGGCGAACGGTGTGCTGGTGTGGGACAAAGACGACATCGCCTCGCTGGGTGAACTGATCGGGCAGACCAACCCAAATCCCGGCGGCCGCCCGCACACCATCCGCATCCGCTTCACAGTCTCGGCCAACGCCACGGCCAACTCCAGTTCGCCGAGTATCATCGCCAGCCTGACGGCCAAGCTGCCTTGCGGCACCAGCGCTTCTTCGCCCGGCAGTGCATACGCGCTGCCCTTGCTGCGCCCAGACATCACCGTGAGCAAGACCGGCATTAACCGCACGGCCGCGGGCGGCGCATTCGCCAGCGGCACCTTTGGCAAGACCGTCTATGGCGGGCAGGGCGATGTGGTGGAGTGGCGCGTGCAGATCACCAACAACGGCAATTTCGCCGCGAAAAACGTCCGCGTGCGCGACGTGCTCGGTGGCTCCGGCGGCGCGGTGGATTTGAAGAACAGCGCGGGCACGACGGTGAAGGCGGGCTACGTTGATAACACTTGGGAGAGCCTGCCGGACATCCCGGCCAGCACCACGGTGAATTATTACTTTGTCGAAACGCTCGGCGGCACTTGCGTGGCCAGTGGGGTCAACACCGCCTCGGTGGTGTGGGGCTGTGTGCCGGCGGACTCACTGACCACGCCCAGCGACAACAACGACACCGCCACCCTCATCATGGCGCCCAACTACGCGGGCAGCGGCGGATCGGTCACCCAAACCATCACCACCAGCGGCGCGGGCCTGACCAACGGCCGTTTGCGCCAGCGGATCACCTTCACCAACGGTGGCGGCACCGCCAAGGATCTGACCGTGGCGCTGACGCTGCCCGGCGCCTATGATGTGGACAGTTCCTACGCCCCGATCCTCCAGAGCAACACCACCAGTTACACCGGCGTGACGCTGAGTGGTGCCCACCCCAATTATACGCTGACCCTCACCAACGCGGTGACCGGCATCATGCGCAATGGGCAGGCAGTGACCTTGGAACTCTATCTGGTGCCCTCGGGCGCGGACAGCACCGCCAACACCGCCGCGCCCACCATGGCGCAGGTGGCGGCTTACCAGATGCCGGAAACCACCGGTAACGGCTTGGACACCTCGCCACCGGCCAACTTCACCATTCCGGTCACCGTTTCGTTCAACTCCACCTGCGGCACGCCTTCGAGCGAAAACCACACCTCTGGCAACGTGAACGCGCGCACGGCCGATCTCGACCTCACGGTGACGCCCTCGCCCCTGCAATTCTCCTCACCACTCGCTCCTTACACCTACGTGTTCGACTACGAGATCCGCAACAACGGCGAGGCTAATTCCTCTGCGGCCAACATCCAGTTCCGCCTGCCCACCGTGGGCAGCGACTGGACATCCATCTCCGCGACCTTGATCACCTTCGGCACCGGCGGTTCGACCGTCACCACGACCAACTCCGGCAATAACTACCTGATCGACAGCGCCAACATCGGCACCCTGGCGCAGAACGCCACCGCCATCGTGCGCGTGACGGCCATCACCAAGCCCGCGGCAGCCACTCCGATCGTGGACAACTTGGTGCTGGTGGGCGAAGTTGAGGGTTCAGTGATGCGGCACGACGGTAGCGATAGCGGCATCAATTACTCACTCGACCGCGCCGCGCCGCTCCTCACCAGCGGTCTCACGGTGTCGGGCTTTCTCTATCTCGACGCCGACCATGACGCGTTGCGGGATGCGACGGAGGCCGGGCTCGGTGCTTCGGCCGGCACCTTCTACGCCAAGTTGATCGACCGTAGCGCCCCCGGGGTGGCGGTGGCGGCGGTGGCGGTGAACATGACCACCGGCTACTACGAGATCACCGGCATGAATCAGGGCGACTACACGATCATCATTGATGACAACAACACGCTCGCCGATGTGACCCCGACCACCATCGCCAACCACATCGGCACCGAGATGCCCGGGCTCACCCGCGAGGTCAGCGTCGGCGTGGCCTCGGTCGTCAACCAGAACTTCGGCCAGTTCCGCGGCGCCAAAATCACCGGCAATGTCTTCCGCGACACCGGTCGTAACCAGGACAACACCACCGGTGGCGGCACCGCCAACGACGGCATCCGCCAGCCCCCCGAAGCGGGCATCGCCAGCGTGACCGTCAAGGCCACCGACGGCGGATCGACCACCTACGACACCGCCGTGACTGATGGCGATGGCAACTACACGCTCTGGGTGTCCATCGCCGGCGCCAGCACCGCCGTGCATGTCGTGGAGACCAACCCCGCCGACTTCCACTCCACCGGCGCGGGCATCGGCACCTCGGGCGGCGCTTACACGCTAGCGACGGACACCATCGCCTTCACCGCCGCGGCCGGCACCACCTACACCGGCCTCAACTTCGGCGACGTGCCCCCCAACGCCTTCCTCACCGATGGCCAGCAAGTGGTTCTGCCCGGCTCCAGCGTGACTTACCCGCACACCTTTGTCGCTGGCACCGCCGGCAAGGTTAAATTCTCCGTCGCCAGCGCCACGGCCTCGCCAACCCTGCCGGTGGATTGGAGCCAGTTGATCTACCACGACGCCAACGGCGACGGCGCCGTCAATCCCGGTGAGACGCTCCTGCAACCGACGGATGAAATCACCGTCATCGCCGGGCAGCAGGTAATGATCGTGCTCAAGCAATTCGCGCCCGTCGGTGCGCCGATGGATGCGCGCAACAAAGTCGTGCTGGCTGCGGAGTTCTCCGCCACCGGCAACGCCGGCATGACCTATGCCGCGCTCAACCGGCAGGACATCACCATCACCGGGCTCGGCGGTGTCTCGGGGCTCGATTTAGTGAAATCGGTGGATGTCGCCAAGGCGCTGCCCGGTGAATCCATCACCTACACCATCGCCTACACCAACAACGGCAAAGAGCCCATCTCCACGCTGAAGATCGCTGACGCGACCCCGGCCTACACCACCTTTGTCAGCGCCGCAGCCGGCGCCTTGCCCGACGGATTGACCGGCGTGGTCATCACCACGCCGTCGCCCACCGGCGCGATCATCTGGACCTTCACCGGCTCGCTGCCTCCCGGTGGCACAGGCACCGTCACCTTCGTTGTCAAGGTGGACAATTGAGGAACCAAGTAAAGGACTGGGAAACTATTCGCATCGCGGCCGCCCCTGTTGTTATCTCCAGCCATGTTTCAACGCCTTATACTTTGCCTGCTCTTCGTCGGCTTGATCGTTTCGGCGCGGGGTTCGAATGCGCCTTTGGCCTTCACCCCCGCTGAGGTGGTCTTTGACCGGCTGCCGCAACAGATCGTGGCCCGCGCCGAGGTCACCGTGCGCAACACCACGACGCAAACGGTGCGTGTCTTGGGCACCCAGGCGGATTGCAGCTGCACCACCTCCCAGCTCGCGTTGCCAGTGCTTTCGCCCGGGCAGACGACCACGATGACCGTTCAGTTCGAGTCGCGCAATTACTCCGGCAAGGTGACGAGGCACATCCAGTTAGAGACCGATGCGGGCACCCAAACGTTGGCCGTGCATGCCACCGTGGCACCCTATGCCGACTGGGATATTAGTCCAGCCACCGTGCTGATGCCGCCGAGCTTGGTGGAGCAAATTGCGCAAACCGAGATTGCCGTTCGTTATGCCGGTGCCGCCACCGGCGGAGCGACGCTCACTGGAGTGGCAACCAACCAACCTTGGCTGGAGGCGAATCTACTGCCTGTTGACGCGGCGGGCGAGCATCGCGTTCGACTCACCAAGCAACCCAAGGCGCCGCCTGGTTCACACGCCGCCGTCGTGACATTGACCACCACGGATGCCGCGGCGCCCAAATTGACCATCAACGTCATCGTGCCAGTGGCCTCATCGCTACGCGTGGCACCCAGTCCGGTGATTATGCCCCGCGTGCGGGTGGGGGAGACCGCCCGCGCCAGCTTTCGCCTGATCGGCTGGAATGACGCGCAGCCGCCCCAAGTGACCGCAGATGGCGCGGAAGTCGTTTACGTGGGCGCGGTGAACGGAGAGCTCACCTTCGAGGTGCGCCTACAGGCCCGCCAAGCCGGGCCGCTCATCGTGCCGATAACTATCTTGCGCGCCGACCAGCCCGAACTGGAAGTAAAAGCGTTGGCGACGATCAACCCGTGACCTGGCCGGCACAGGAGTTTGGCTCCCTGATAAATTGGTGCGGGTGGACGGAATCGAACCGACGAGACCTGTGTGGAAGACAGGAGTTTTGCCACTAAACTACACCCGCGAGACTGCGGGTAGATTCGCCGGTGCGGCGTGGCGGTCAAGCTCGCGTTGGGTGACCGCCCGGTGGGGAGTATCGTCATTTTTTTACAACCCGCGCCAGTAAATGGGGTTGCCGCCACGGGTCGCGGACGTATCTTTCGCATATGGCTTTCATTTCTTCCGGGTCGTCGGCCGCCCCCGCCGCCAAGGGCGCCAAGCCGAAGGTCAAGGGCGGATTCGCAGCGGCCCAGGCGCTCGCCAAGCAGAAGGCGTTCGAGAAAAAAGCCGGCAAATACAAGCTACCGTTGGGCGAATTGGCCATCTTCACGCAGCAACTGGCCTCGCTGCTCGTGGCGGGTCTGCCGCTGGTGCAGTGCTTGGAGGCGTTGCAGGATCAGACGGAGGACCCAGTCTTCCGCATCGTCATCCGCGATGTGCGGGCGGATATCTCGACGGGTAATTCGTTTTCCACCGCGGTTCGAAAATTTCCGAATTCATTCAACACGCTGTTCATCTCGATGGTGGAAGCAGGCGAGGCGAGCGGCGGACTGGCGGAAATTCTCGGCAAAGTGGCGGGTTATTTCGAGGCTTCGGTCAAACTGACCAAGAAGGTCAAGTCGGCCATGACGTATCCGATCGCGGTCATTGGCCTGGCCATCGCGCTGGTCAACGTGCTGCTCATTTTCGTGATCCCGGTGTTCGCGGCGATGTTCGCGGATTTCGGCGCCAAGCTGCCCGCGCCGACGCAATTCCTCATCGATTTGAGCAACTTCATGAAGGCGTGGTGGTGGGCGATCGGCCTCGGGGCTTACGCCATCTACTGGGGCGTCGGCAAATACACGGCCACGCCCAAGGGCCGCCGCCACAAGGACCAGTTCCTCGTCAAGGCGCCGATCTTCGGCAACCTCATCCACAAGATCGCGCTGTCGCGTTTTTGCCGCACCTACGCGACGCTGATCCGCTCCGGCGTGCCGATTCTGCGCACCCTCGAGATCGTGGCGGCGGCGAGTAACAAGGTGCAGATCGAGGATGCCTGTGACGAGATCGCCAAGCATGTGAGCCAAGGCGGGCAGGTGTCCGAGGTGCTCGCGGCCAACCCGTTTTTCCCCCCGATGATGAAGCACATGGTCAAGGCCGGTGAATCCACCGGCAACGTGGACGGCATGATGACCAAGATCGCGGACTTTTACGACGTGGAGTGCGAGGCGACCGTCGCCTCGCTGACCTCGTTGATCGAGCCGATGCTGATCGTGTTTCTGGGCGTGGTGGTCGGCGGCATCGTCATGGCGATGTTCCTGCCCATCTTCCAACTCGGCGCGGTGGCCGGTGGCCTGCAGTGAGCAAACGGGAAGGGGCCGTTGACAGCAACGACCCGCCGCGAATGGTGTAATCCGCCATGCCTTCCGTTCTCATAGTTGATGACCTGCTCTCGATCCACGAGATGCTCGAGGCCGTGATCCAGCCCACTGGATTTAGCACGGCCTTCGCCACCGATGGCGAAAAGGCGATGGCGCGCTACACGGCTGAACAGTTCGACCTCGTGCTGGCCGACATCGACATGAAGCCGATGGACGGCATCACGCTGCTGAAAAACCTTAAACAATATGACCCCGCCGCCGTGGTCATCATCATGACGGCCTACGCCAGCACGGAGAGCGCGATCCAGGCGTTGAAATTCGGCGCGTTCGACTACCTGCAAAAACCCTTTCGCGTCACGGAGCTGATCGAGACGTTGAAGCGCGGCATCGAGTTTAAGAAATTCCAAAGCGAGCGCGCCGCCGCTGTCCTCGCGCCCGGGCTCGAGGCCGGCGACATCGAGAAACGCTTTATCGGCCGAAGCCCGGCGGTCGCCAAACTCGTGCAGCAGATCAAGAAGCTCGCGACCGTGCGGACGCCCGTGCTGCTGCAGGGTGAGAATGGCACGGGTAAGATAGCCGTGGCCGAAGTGTTGCACGCGGCGCTGGGGTCCGGCGCCGGGCCGCTCGTGCGGATCGATTGTTCGTTGAGCTCGGACAATAATTTCCGCGAAGGATTGCTGGGCCAGAACGGCGCCGGTGGCGCTTGGGTCGAGCAGGCGAAGAACGGCGTGTTGTATCTCCAACACCTGCAATGCCTGCCCGCCGAGGTGCAGGAGGCGCTGGCCAGCGTCCTGCGCAACACCGCGCACGGGTTCCGCCTGGTGTGCACCACGACTGACGACCTGGAGCGGTTGGTGGACGAGGGGAAGTTTCACGACGAGCTGTTCTACCGCGTGGCGTCGTTCCCCGTGCACATGCCGTCGCTGCGTGAGCGGCCGGAGGATTTGCCACTCCTGATCAAGCACCACGCGGCGCGCGTGGCCAATCCGCACTTTGACGCCAATCTGGTCGAGTTCACCGACGACGCGATCGCGCTCATGTCCACCTACCACTGGCCGGGCAATGTGACCGAGTTGCTGCAGGTGGTTTCCAAGATCGTGTCCTCCAGCGAGGCGCGCGTCATCACCTCGCAACAGCTGCCCCTGCGCCTGCGCGAAATCCACCACTGGCCGAGCTTGGGCGAATACCTCGCCGGGCAGGAAAAACAGTATGTGGACATGGTCCTGCGCGCTTGCCACGGCGACAAGGGCCAAGCCGCGAAGGTGCTCGGCGTTGACTTTGCCCGGCTCGGGTAAAAGTCGCGCGCGCGCCGACTTCCCGCTTGCCGCGTCGGAACGCGACCGCAACCCTCGGCGCAATCCACGTCCATGCCCAAACGCACCGATCTCCAGTCCATCCTCATCATTGGCGCCGGGCCGATTGTCATCGGTCAGGCCTGCGAGTTTGACTACTCGGGCACTCAAGCCTGCAAGGCGCTCAAGGAGGAGGGCTATCGCGTCATCTTGGTGAACTCCAACCCGGCCACGATCATGACCGATCCTGAGTTCGCCGATGTGACCTACATCGAGCCGCTCACGGTGGAGATGCTGGAAAAAATCATCGCCGCGGAAATGCCCTCGGCGCTCCTGCCCACGCTTGGCGGGCAGACGGCCCTCAACCTCTCCATGGAGCTGCATAAAAAAGGCGTCCTGGAAAAATACGGCGTCGAGATGATCGGCGCCAAACCCGCCGCCATCGACAAGGGCGAGGACCGCCAACTCTTCAAGGAGGCCATGCTCAAGATCGGTCTGGATGTGGCGCGCTCGCGCACCGTCAAGACCTTGGCGGAGGCCAAGGCCGCCGCGGAGGAAATCGGCTCCCTGCCTCTCATCATCCGCCCGTCGTTCACCCTCGGTGGCTCCGGCGGCGGCATCGCCTACAACATCGAGGAGTTTGAGGCCATCGTCGCCAACGGCCTCGATCTTTCGCCCGTGCATGAGGTGCTCGTCGAAGAGTGCCTGCTCGGCTGGAAGGAATACGAGATGGAGGTCATGCGCGACCACAAGGACCA
>JADLBI010000055.1 GCA_020847775.1 Opitutaceae bacterium | reverse complement strand
GAGTGCCTCGGGACGCAGAGGACGGCGGTCCACGTGCACGCGTTCACCCAGCATGACGAGATGCGGCGAGGTATACATGCCGGTGCGCCAGCCCGCCGCGTGTAAAATCGCGTCCAGCATCGCCACGACCGAACCTTTGCCATTCGTCCCGGCGACATGAATGCAGGGCACATTCTGCTGCGGATGACCGAGCGCCGCCGCGAAAAGTCGCATCCGGTCGATGCCGAATTTCACCCCGTGGGCCGGCTTCAACCCGAACAGATACGACGTCGCCGCCGCATATTCCGCAGAGGGCATCAGGCCTGCTTTTTGCGCGGGGCGGACTTTTTCCGCACATGCAGGGCGCGGAGGATTTCAGCGAGCCGCGCTCGCATTTGCGGTCGCGGAACGATCAAATCCACCAACCCATGAGTCAGCAAGAACTCAGAGGTTTGGAAACCTGGCGGCAAAGTCTGTTTGGTAGTGTCCTTGATGACTCGTGGTACGGCAAAGCCGATTAGTGCGCCAGGCTCGGCCACGATCACATCGCCCAACGTGGCGTAGCTGGCCGACACGCCACCTGTGGTCGGATGTGTGAGCACCGAGATGAACGGCAGTCCCGCCTCGGCCAGACGTCCGAGCGCCGCACTCGTTTTGGCCATTTGCATAAGCGACAAAATGCCTTCTTGCATCCGCGCCCCGCCCGACGTGCTGAACACGATGCAGGGGATTTTCTTCGCCAGCGCCGTCTCGATGGTGCGGGTGATCTTTTCGCCGGTGGCCGAGCCGAGCGTGCCACCGCAAAAGCGAAAATCCATCACGGCAACGGCGACCTCGATGTCCTCGATGCTGCCGGTGCCGCACACCACCGCCTCGGTCAGGCCGCTGCTCTTTTCGTATTTTTTAACCCGGTCGGGATAAGGCACGGAGTCCTTGAACCCGAGCGGATCGGCCGATTTCAGCTTGGCATCTGTCTCTCGGAACGAGCCTGAATCGAGTAGAAAGGCGAGTCGCTCGCGCGCGCCGATTGGCAGGTGATAGCCGCTTTTGGGCACCACCATTTGGTTGTCCACCACGTCTTTGGTGAACAGCGTTTCGCCAGTCGCCGGGTCCTTGGTGTAGAGCCCTTCCGGAATTTCCTTTTTGCGCGATTTCCGGACCGTGTAGGTCGGCTTGTCGAAATTAATGAATGGGCTGGTGGTGTCAGCCATGTCCGAAGGTGATGACATCTAGGTTCAGGCAGCCCGCGCGACGAAGCGCGAGAGCACAGGAGTTGAGGGTGGAACCGGTCGTGAAAACATCATCGATCAGGATGTAATGTCGGGCGGGATTAATGGACGTGCCCTTCGCCAAAGAAAAGGCATTTTTCAGGTTGGCCTGACGCGTCTTCTTATCGTGATGTGTTTGCGATACGGTGTCCACCTCGCGCACGAGCACGTCGGCAATCTCCAGTCCGCCAAAAACCCGGCTCAAGGTTTCTGCGATCAGGCGACTTTGGTTGAACCCACGCTCGCGCTCCTTGCGCCGATGCAAAGGCACCGGCACCAAGTTCGCGCCAGCCACCCAATCGGCCAGGCCGGGCGAACAAGCGAAAATCCGCCCCATGTCGGTAAGCACATAAAGCCCGTGGTGGTATTTCAACGCATGCACCAACGCGCGTGCCGGGCCCTTGAGCAGCACACAGGTGCGCCCTTCGCGAAACGCAGGCGCCAGCCCTTCACAATGCGGGCACATACGCTCCCCTTCGACGATGCCATAAAAGGGGTGACCGCAGGTTGAACAGCACGGAGGCTGCACCATCGCCACCTTTGCCGCACAAACCGCGCAAAGGTGGCGCAGCGGGCTACCCTCGACCAGCGTCTGGCAATGCACACAGACCGGCGGGAAAACCGCATCCACCGCGCCCTGCGCCCATTGTCGGATCGCCGCGTGCATCTTAGTAAAAGACCTTCATTAAAAAAAGCCCACAGGCGGGCGCGGTCTGCACGGCCTCGGTGCGTTGCCGTGAGCGCAGAATTTCGCCCACCGCCTCCGCCGCGAGCTTACCCTCACCCACCGTGACGAGCACGCCGACCAGACTGCGCACCATTTTGTAGAGAAACCCATCGCCCTCACACACAATGCGCACACGCCGACCGCGTTTGATCACATTGAGTCGACGCAAAGTGCGCGTCGTATCATTCATTTCGGGGCCGTTCAGCGCCGTGAACGCGCGAAAATCATGCCGACCCAACAGGTGCCTGGCCGCCGCTTGCATCGCCTTGATGTCGAGTTCGCGAAAAATCATCCAACTATACGGCCGCGTGAAGGGATCAGCATCTCCCAAGTGCAAGTTATACTCGTAGCGCTTGCCCGTGGCCTGAAACCGCGCGTGAAAATCCGCGCGCGCGGGTTTCGCGGATTTGATTTGGATCCCCGGCGGCAGCCCCGTGCGCAGCGCGATCAGCAGCTTTTGCTCCCCGTGCGGCCAAGCCGCGTCAAAATGGAAAACTTGTCCATGCGCGTGCACGCCGGCGTCCGTCCGCCCACTGCCGCTGATGCGCACTGGTTGTTTCAACACGGTCTGCAACCGGGCCTCGATCACATCCTGAATCGCCACCCCACGAGCCTGGCTCTGCCAACCGGCAAAGTTCGTGCCGTCGTAAGCGCAGACACATTTCCAGCGGATTGGCTTCATGTTTCGTCGCCTTCTTCTGGCACGATCGGTGGCATTCGCTGATCGAGATAATCCTGCAAGATAATGGTCGCCGCCCGTGAATCCACCAGGCCGCTCGCGCGCACCTCGCGGCGCCGACCTTTCGCGATGGTTGACTCCGCTTCGTAACTGGTCAGCCGCTCGTCCACCAGATGCACCGGCAGATTAAATCGCGTGCGCAATTCGGCCGCGAACGCATCGACTTCCTTCGCCTTGAAGCCCGCGGTCCCGTCCATGTTGTAAGGGTATCCCAACACCAGATCGGTGACTCGACGATCGCGCACAATTCGGGTCAAAGCCTCCCAACGTTGCATGGCGTCGGCCTGCACCAAGGCCGGCAGCGGCGTGGCCACACCGATCTCGTCGCCATAGCCGAGGCCGATGCGGCGAGTCCCATAATCAATGCCGAGGCAGCGCATGGCGCCATTGGAGCGACCGCGCGCGCCGG
>JADLBI010000054.1 GCA_020847775.1 Opitutaceae bacterium | reverse complement strand
TCGCCGTCGCCGATGCGCTTGTGGTCCTGCGAGGTCGGCAGGATGACGTAATCGCGGCCGGAAACGACGACGAGGATGGAGGTCTCTTCGCCGACGAGGCAGTCCTCGATCAGAATTTTCGATTTTTGATTATCGATTTTCGATTGAGCAGGAAGAGCCAACAGCGTGCGGACGGCGGATTCGGCTTCGGCATGGGTGGATGCGACGATGACACCTTTCCCGGCCGCCAGTCCGTCGGCTTTTACGACAATCGGAGCGGGGCGAGAACGAAGGTAGGCGATGGCCATGTCCGCATCGTCGAAGAAGGCAGCCGGGGCGGTCGGGATGTTGTATTTGAGGAGAACTTCTTTGGTGAAAATTTTCGAGGCTTCGAGGCGAGCACCGTCGGCTTTGGGGCCGTAAACCGGAATGCCGGCGGCGAGCAGTTGATCGGAAAGCCCGAGCGACAGCGGCACTTCCGGACCGACGACGACGAACGCGACGTTTTCCTGTTTCGCGAGCGTCACGAGCCCGGCGATGTCATCGGTGGCGACGGGAAAGCAGGGCGCATCGGCCGCGATGCCGGCATTGCCCGGCGCGCAAATCACACGAGGCTTGGCCGGTGAAGCGAGCAGCGAACGCACGAGCGTGTGTTCACGGCCGCCGGCACCGACGACGAGGACGGATGAGGGAAGGGTTTTAACCACAGATTACACGGATGGACACGGATGCAGGCGGCGTAAAGCCGTGTCTCCGTCAGCGGCGAAATTACAACACCTGCAATTTTCGGCGGTAGAATTTCACCACTTCGTCGGGGTCGTCGGTGAAGAGCACGTAGTCGGCCATCCAGGCGGGGGCGCGTTTGTCGGCGATCATTTGTTCGATCTGTGCGCGCAGGCTGCCCCAGAATTTGGCGTTGAAGAACACGTAGGGCACGCGCGGGCGGATGCCGAGTTTGAGGTTGCAGAGTTCGATGCCGATTTCCTCCAGCGTGCCGACGCCGCCGACGTTGAAGATGCAGAAGTCGGCCGCCTCGAACCATTTTTGGCGGAAGTGGCGGGCCGATTCCTGAAAGGTGTTGAAGAAATCCACGCCGAGTTCGGGCGGTTGGGCTTCGAGTTCGAGGAAGCAGGCGCCGGTGAGCGCGCCTTTTTCGCGGGCCTGCTCGGTGGCGAGGCGCATGACGCCGCCGCCGCCGCCGGTGAGCACGCCGAGGTTGCCGCCGAGGAAGCCGGTGAGTTTTTCCACGAGCGCGGAGATGCGGTCGGTGTCGGCTTGGTCTAGGCCGACGGCGGAACCGTAGAACGCGAGGATGGTGCTTTCCTGAAATTTGCGGGCCATCTCCTCGCGCACGAAGTAGCCGTGGTCGCGTTTGTAGGTGTGCAGGTAGAGGTCCTTGGTCAGCTCGTCATACCAATAGACCTTGATGCCGAGGCTGTAGAAGGTGTCGAGGCGCGCGTGCGCGTTGCTGGAGAGAAAGTAGCCGTGGGTGCGCGAGGCGCGGCGGAAGATGATGCGCTTGAGCTTCAAGTCGGCGAGCCGGGCGATGAGCTCCATGTGTTCGAGCAGATCGGGGAAATAATCCACCACGAGGGTGTCGGCGTCGGCCGGGGCGGCGTCCACGGCTTGGATCATGGTGAGGCTGCCGACGGGGCAGGCTTCGCCTTCGAGCAGTTTGCGCAGTTCGTCGTCGTTGGCGCGAACCAGGATCGCGCGGTTTTCCATGGTGGCGCTTTGGCCGCGCACGGTGATGCGGGTCTTGGGCGCGGGCGCGGCGGTGTCGCGCGCGGGGAATTCGTCGAGGCACTTGAAGAGATTCTGCGCGGTGCCGAGGAGGCGTTGGCGTTTTTTGGCGAGCGTCTTGACCTCGGGGTCGGAGTAGGGCGGCGCGCGGAAAATCTCCACCGAGACCATCGGGTTGACCACGGGTTGGTCGCCGGTGTTGTAAACTTCGAGCATGATGTTCGTGCCGAAGGTTTTGATCGGGTCGAGCAGGATCGCGCTGGTGTGCAGGCCGAAGTTGCCCTCGCCGGGATTGAGCACGACATAGTGCTCCTTGAGATACATCGAGCAGCTCGTGAGCATGCCGGAGCGGGGCGGGATGGTCAGCGGCGACGCGTCGTGGCGGACCTGCACCTTGTCGATGAACGAGCGCCCCGCGTAGCCGCTCACGATGTGCTCGAAGTTGATTCGTTGCAGGCGCGGGTTGAGCGTGTAGTTGACAGCGTGCGGGGTGAAGAACACCCGGCCGCTGGAATCAATCGAGATGGTATCGGGCAGCTTCAGACGGTTGGCCTGGATGGCCTCCCAGATTTCCGTGCTGGAGAGTTTGGCGGAGCCGGGAGCGTAAAAGAGTCGGCCGACGGGGGTGCCGGGGCGGAGGAGTTTTTTCCAGTAGGGTGCGTTGGGGAAGCTTTGATCGTAGAGAAAGGCCTCGGCTTCGAGGGTGATACGGTTGCCGTCCACCTTGGGTTCGCCGCGCAGGAGCATTTCGATGCCGATGCGGGCGAGGGAGCTGCGTTCGGTGAAGCGCAGATCATCGAGATTGGCCTTGAGAAACTCGAATTCCTGCGGGTTGCGCGGCCAGAAGGCCATAGTCAGGGCCACCGAGTCTTGCTTAGGCTTGAGGGTGAGAATCTGGCCGTCCTGGCTGGTCCAAAATTGGTCGGTCTGCATAGAAGGATTTAGCATGGGCGCGGTGGGGGGGAGACACAAGCGGGGAGTAAAAAGTTGCTTTTGGCCGGGGGCGCTGACACATCCGAAACTTTGCGGCACAAAATCCCCGCGCCCATTTCTCACCCTGCATACACACCTATGAACCGCACCATGACCCTCAAGGCCGGCTTGCTGGCCCTAGCCACAACGACCGCCCTGCTCGCGCAGGAGGTCAAATTAAACATCCCCAACCAGCCTGCAGCGACTACCGCACCGGCCGCCACGCCCGTGACTGCTCCCGCGGCGGCGGCACCGAAATACAGCAATGAGGTGCTGGCCGAGACGTTCGGCTGGTTCATGATGGCGCGCCTCGGTGTGTCAGAATTGCAATTTAACACGTCGGAGACCGAAGCGTTCACCCGCGGCGTGGCCGCAGCGATCGCCGGCAAGGAACCGCCGCATGATTTGTCCGCGGTCGGCCAGCAGATGGACGGGTTTATCGCCGCGCGGCAGGAAGCCGAGATGGAACGCGCCAAGCAGCGCAACTACGCGGCGGCGGCGACATTCTTCGCCTCGCTAAAAGGCCGCCCCGGCATCCAAACCACGCCGAGCGGGCTTTGCTACGAGATCGTCCAACCCGGCACCGGCCCGAACGCCGCAGCGACCGACAAGGTGAAGATAAACTATACCGGCACGCTGTTAAACGGCCAAGTGTTCGACAGTTCAGAGCAGCATGGCGAACCTCTGACCATCGGGGTGAATGAGGCCATCCCCGGCTGGGCCGAGGGCATGCAAAAGATCAACAAGGGTGGTAAGATCAAACTCTACATCCCGGCCGAGCTCGCCTACGGCGACGCCAGCCCGGGTGGCATCCCGCCGGCTTCCGCGCTGATTTTCGATATCGAGGTGCTCGATATCAATCCGGCGGACGGTGCGCCCGCGAAGTAAGCCTCGCGCCACGTTTGTCACCAACCCCGCCTTGAAAATGGCGGGGTTTTTTATGCCCGGACGGCGGCGAGCAAGGCGTCAATATCCGCCGGTTGCGTGTGCCAGTTGCACATAAACCGGTAGGTATCGGGCGCACCGAAGGGAAAAAACTGCCAGCCGTCGCGGGCAAGATTTTGCGCGAGCGTGGCCGACAGCTTGACGAATACGCCGTTGGCTTCGACGGGATGGGCGAGCGCGCAACCGGGTAGGACGGTGAAGCCGGCCGCGAGCAGCCGTGCCATCGCGTTGGCGTGCGCGGCGTGGCGCAGCCAGACGCCATCGGTCAACATCGCGATCCACTGCGCGGCGGCGAAGCGTTGTTTGGAGGCGAGCTGGCCGGATTGTTTCACGCGGCGGTCGAAATCGGCGGCGAGTGCGGGGTTGAAAATCACGACGGCCTCGGTGGTGAGCATGCCGTTCTTGGTGCCGCCAAACGAGAGCACGTCCACGCCGACGCGCCATGTCAGGTCGGCGGGCGTGGCACGGTGCGTTTGCGCCAAGCTTGCTGCGGCATTGGCGAAGCGCGCGCCGTCCATGTGCGTGACCATGCCGTGCTGTCTGGCGACCGCGATCAAGGCAGCGGTTTCATCCGGCGTGTAAACCGTGCCGAGCTCGGTGGATTGCGTGAGGGAAAGCACGCCGGGCTTGGGGAAATGGATGCCGTGCCCGCGCTGAGTGGCGGCTTCGACTGTGGTGGGTTGGAGCTTGGCCCCGGGGCCCGGCAGGGGAATGAGTTTCGCGCCGCCGGTGAAAAACTCCGGCGCGCCGCATTCATCCTCTTCGATATGGGCGTGCTGGTGGCAGAAAATACTTTGATAGCTGCGGCAGGCGGCGCTGAGCGCGAGGGCGTTGGACATCGTGCCGTTAAAGGCGAAATGCACCGCGCAATCCGTTTCAAAAATCTCGTTGAAGAGGTTTCGCGCGCGCGCGGTCCAGTCGTCGTCGCCGTAGCTCGGGACGTGGCCGGCGTTGGCGGCGGCGAGCGCGGCCCACGCCTCGGGGCACACGCCGGCGGTATTGTCGCTGGCAAAGGAGTGGTTCATGCGGCTCCGGCCATGCAGTCGCAAAGTCGGAGCGACGCCAAGGTGTTTTCGTGTTTGGCAAGGCTGGCGCGAGCCCGTTGCCTAGCGGCGGATGAACGCAGCGGATGTGAATCTCTACCTCGTCGGCTTCATGGGCACCGGCAAAAGCACGGTGGGCCGGGGCGTGGCGCGGCGGATTGGGTTTCAGCTGCTCGACAGCGACCACGAGATCGAGCGCCGACATGGCAAAACGATCGCGGATATTTTCGCGCAGGAGGGCGAGGCGGCGTTTCGCGCGATGGAGCGCGAATTTATCGAGCGCGGGCACCCGGCCGAGCGCACCGTCGTCGCCTGTGGCGGGGGCCTCGTGGTGCAGCCTGGCATGCTGGCCTTGTTGCAAACCAAGGGCGTGGTGGTGTGTCTGCACGCCTCACTCGCGACCGTGCTCGAGCGCACACAGCGGCACCGTCACCGGCCGTTACTCGAGGTTGAGGATCCGATGAAGCGCATCCGCGAGCTCTACGCGCAGCGCGAAGCGGTGTATAAACGCTCCGGCAGTCTGGTGCTAACCGACGGCCGACCGTTGCCTGATGTCGTCGCGCATGTGACGCGGGTGTGGCGGCGCGAGGCGGCGGATTTCGCACGCGCGGCGGGCTAGCGCGGGGCTTGCGCGCGCATTACTTGATCCCAGTCGTAAACGCCCTCGATGGCGTTCGCCGGCGGCACGATCAGGTAGTCTTTTTCATCCCACTCGCCGCGCAGGAGGCCGTCGATCAACCGGAGGCTGCCTTCGAGGCGCACTGGCTCCATGCCCGCGGCCCCGGCCTTGTCTAGGAATTTTTGCGCGAAGCCGAGGTGGCTCGTCTCGGGTATGTCGATGAACACCGCCTTGTTGCTGCCGTGCGAGGGGTTCAACTCCTCCCAGATGAATTTCGCGTCCTCCTCGCCATATTTTTCGACCAGTGCTTGGTAGGCGTTGCCCGGCTGCACACCCCCGGCCTCGCCGCCGTCGCTAGTGCGGAGAAAATAGCTGCCGCGCTCGATGTAGCCGACGGAGGAGAACGGCGTGCTGGGTGCGTCGCCGAAGTGCTCGGTGAATTTCGCCTTGGAGCCGAGCAGGATCGTGCAGCAGTCGTGGGCGCGCGGGATGACGAGGCGCGTGTGGCGGGCGCGGAGTCCGACGGTGGCGTTGCCGCAGAGGCCGAAGAGCAGCAGAATGGCGTCGTAGTTCCGGCCCGATGCCTCGGCCGCGTCGATGCGCGATTGGATCAACTGGCGCAGACCGGCGCTGCGCGCGTGTTCGCCGAGCTCGGTGTATTCCGGATCGATGATGTGCGGCGTGCGGGCGAGGCAGAGTGAGGTCTCGCGTTGAAAGACGTTGCAGGAAATCAGTTTCAGCAGCATGGCGAGCGGGGAGGTTTGGAGCGCGGCCATGATGCCGCACCCCCGGCGGGGCGTCGCCGCATTTCTTGCTGAACTAGGCGCAGAAATGGCGAGGGCGGCTCAGGCGGAAAACAGCGCGGCCATTTTGGTCACGAACTGCGGCGGGGGGCGGACGGGGCGGCCTTGCAGATCGACGAAGGCGTGGGCGCTTTCGCCAGTCGCGAGCAGGTCGTGGCCGTGCCGGACTTCGTAATCTAGCCGGATGCGCAGGAGCGGTTTTTCCCGCAGATACGTGATGATGGTTAGCGCGTCGTCGTAACGCGCGGGGCGCAGGTATTTGGCGGAGACTTCGAGGACGGGCAGGCGGTAGCCCAGTTTTTCCAATTCGGTGTAGGGCAGGCCTTGTTCCTTGAGGAGGGTGGTGCGGCCGATTTCAAACCACGGCAGGTAATTGGCGTGGTAAACGATACCCATCATGTCGGTCTCCGCGTAACGGACGGTCACGGTGGTGCGCGAGGTGATCACAGGGGGGAGTCAGGGCATTGCGGTGGAAAAAGCAACGCGGCGGAGTCGGCCCAGGTGTGGCGGCGCGCCCAGGCGCGGCCGGCCTCGCCGAGCTTGCGGCGCAGTTGAGCGTCGGTGATCAAGCGCGCGAACGCGTCGATCAGCTCCGCGGGTTGATCCGGCGGCACGAGCAGGCCGGTAATGTTCTGGGCCACGGCTTCGTTGACCCCGCCGATGTCGTGGGCGACGGTGGGCAGTCCGTGGGCGGCGGCCTCGAGATAGGCCAGACCAAAGCCTTCGATGCTGTGGCGATAGGGCACACTGGTTAGTGCAAAGATATCGGCTTGGGCGTAGAGGTCGCGGAGTTTGCCATCGGGCACGTCGCCAAGGAATCGCACGGTCAAAACGGCGGAGTTGGCGGCGCGGGTGAGTTGGGCCTCGTAGTCGCCTTTGCCGTCGGTGCCGACGAGCCAGTATTCGATTTGCGCGCGCAGGCCGGGCGGCAGGGCGGCGAGGGCGGCGAGCGTTTCTCGCTGGCCTTTGCGCGGGTGCAGGCGGCCGACCGTGAGGATGATCAGACGGTCGGTGGTTTTGGCGGATGCAGGTTCGGCGTGGGCGCAATCGTGGCGCGGCGCTCCGGGCGTGAGGACGATTTTCCCCCGGGCCTCGGGGAAATGCGTTAGCAGGAGATCGCGGGTGTAGGTGGTCAGCGTGCTGATGCCCGCGGCATGCTGGATCAAGCGGCGGGCGAGAGGGCGGATGAGCCGGTTGCGGTGGAATTTGAGAATCTCCGAGCCGTGAAAGGTGAGTAGCACGCGGCGGGGGCGAAACGCGCGCAGGAATTGCAGCCACATCAAGGTCAGCATCGGCCCGGGCTCGACCAGATAGACGGTGGCGTGGCGGAGGTAACGGCGGTGTTTAACCAACTGCCAGGCCAGCTTGAGCTGGCAGGTGAGGTCGTGCGATCCGGCTACGGGCAGGCGGCGCAGCTGAAAGGGCTGCTTTTTTTCGATCATGCCAGCGGGAGCACGTTGTGCCCAGACCTCCACCTCGTGCCCCAGCCCGACGGCCGCGAGCGCCATTTCCTCCACAAAGGTCGCGATGCCGCCACGGCGAGGATAAAATTCGTGGGTGAGAAAGATGCAGGGACGAGCGGACATGCGGGCGGTTAAATCCGGAAGTGCAGGGCTTTGTAGCGGGTTTTCGGCCGGGCCGGGCCCGCTGGCCGAACCCAAGAAATGATTTTACATTAGAAGCTCCTGTAACATACAAGGACCAAACAATGGCAGAAGCAGTTCAGCCCAAACCGGGCACCAATCATCCATTCACCCAGGAAGCCAAGGTCTTCACCCCAGAGGACGAAGCCGCCCTGCGCGAGTCGTTGAAGCGGTGCTCGCCCTCGGCCTTTGAGGCGGCGGTGCAGTATCGCAGGACTGGCAACCCGGAGCACTTGCCCGCGGTGGTCATCGGCGTCATCGAGCGTTTCGTGGAGCCCGATCTGCGGGTCAAACTAAAGGATGCCGACGACGATCTGCGCCTGATCGAGGATCTGGGCGTGGATTCGCTGACGATGATGGAAATCGTCATTCTGGTCGAAGAGGTGCTGTTGATGACCATCAACAACGAGGAGCTGCGCAACCTCCGCACAGTCGGCGACATCAAGATGTTTATCGACTGCAAGGTGCGCGGCTTGCCCTTGCCGCAACCCACCCGATTTTTGCCGATCGAGCATATCGCGGCCGTGATGCCGATCCAGCCGCCGTTCCTGTTCCTCAACGAAGGCTCGGTCAGCTCCAGCGGGGCCAACGCCAAATACAAGATCACCGGCCAAGAGCTTTTCCTGCAAGGACACTTCAAGGACAACCCGGTCATGCCCGCTTCGATCATGTTGGAGTCGCTTGGCCAGCTCGCCGTGTTGTATTTGCTCGAAGGCCTCACGCCCGAGCCGGGCAAGGTCGTCAATCCCGCGCAAATCTTCTTCACGGGCTGCGAGGGCGTGCGCGCCCACCGCATGTGCCGCCCGGGTGACATCCTCACACTTTCCATCCGGCCTAAGCGCACCAAAATGCCGCTGGCCACGTTTGAGGGCACAATCCGCGTTGGCCAAGAAAAGGCCGCCATCGCCGAGGAAATCACCCTGACCTTTGGTTTCATGAACGCGCCGGCCCAGCCCGTTGAAAACAACGGCGTCAATGGCGCGGTCCACGCCACATCCACCGCGGCTTCCGGCTCCCGCCCGGCGCTGACTTCCTGACCGCCGCGTCGCGCGCGTTTGTTTTCACCTCCCGCGTTGACCGACGCCGGTCTTGTGCCTTGCATGACAGCCCCGTGACATTCGCGCAACGGAAGCCATCGAGCCCTGTCTGAAGCCATATGCCCAGAGTATTTATCACAGGCCTAGGCCTGATCACGAGCATCGGCAACGATGTCGGCGCGGTGGCGGAAAGCCTGCGGGAGTTGCGCCACGGTATCCAAGTTTACCCGGCGTTTCAGCAGGACAACATCCCAGTCAAAGTCGCGGCGCCCGTGCGCGAATTCGCGACGGATTCGAACGACCCCGAGGATTGGACTTTCCCTGAGGCATACCGCATCCGGCGCGAAATCCTGCGCGGCATGGCGCCGCACGGCGTTTACGCGTGGTGCGCGATGCAGCAGGCCATTGCCGACGCAGGGTTGGGCGAGGAAGAAGTGTCCAACGACGGCACCGGGCTCTACGCGGCCTCGGGCGGTTCGCCGCAGCTCATGGGCCACATGCTCAACCGCATGCATCAGGTCGGCGTCATGCGCTGTTCGCCGCTCGGCATTGTGGCGGCGATTTCGGGCACATTGAATTTCAATCTCGTCGCGCACTTCAAAATCAAGGGGGCCTCGTGTGGTTTCTCCTCGGCCTGCGCGTCGTCGTCGCACGCGATGGGCTACGCCTACGACGATCTAGTGCTCGGCCGGGCCAGGCGCATGTTTGTCGTCGGCGCCGAGGACGGCAACGTGGACAGCATTTTGCCTTTCGCCGGGATGCGCGCGCTATCCTTGCAAACCGATCCGGCGCTGGCCTCGCGCCCGTTTGACGCGGCGCGCGACGGCTTTGTCGGCACCGGCGGCGCGGCGGTGCTCGTGCTTGAAACCGAGGACGAGGTGCGGCGGCGCGGCGCGAAAATTTACGGCGAGTTCGCCGGCTGGGGTCAGGCTTCCGACGGGCACAATGTGGCGATCTCGCACCCCGATGGCGACGGGCTCGTGGCGGCAATGCGCCACGCCCTGCGCGCGACCGGCACACCGGCCGGGAGCGTGGACTACGTGAATGCGCACGCGACTTCGACGCCGATCGGCGACATTTCCGAAGCGCGCGCGTTAAAAACCATTTTTCTTCCCGACCAAGCCCGGCCCGCGATTAGCAGCACCAAGGCCCTCACCGGTCACGGCCTCTCGCTCGCGGGTGCGATGGAGAGCGCGTTTTGCGCGATTGCCCTGCGCGACGGATTCATGCCGGGCTCGGCGCACATCACGCGGCTAGACCCCGAGTGTGAGGGATTGAACATCATCCAAACGACGCAGGCCCGCACTCCCGGGGTGGTGATCAACAACAGCAGCGGCTTTGGCGGCGCGAATGTCAGCTTGGTGTTCAAACGCACCGCCTAAAGTGTCCTCCTCCGCCTGCTTATTATCCCTCTATCGCACCGCGTTTGTGACCGGCACGAGCACGGGACTCGGCCGGGTGTTTGCCGAGATGCTGCTGGCGGAAGGCGTGCACGTGTGGGGCACAGCGCGATCCGTCGCGCGACTGCAATCGCTCGCCGCGCATCCGCATTTCCACGCGGTCGAGCTCGATCTCAAAAATGGCGAGGCCGCCGAGCGCGCGTTCACTGAATCCGCCGCGCAGGCGGGCGGCTTCGACCTCGTGATCAACAACGCGGGCTACGGTGTGTTCGGCGATTTCGCCGCGACCGATTTCGCCGTGTGGCGCGAACAACTCGAGGTGATGCTGATCTACACCGCGCGACTCAACCATGCCGCATTGCGCGGGATGCGCGCGCGCGGCACGCCCGGCGCGTTGGTCAACATCTCGTCGCTGGCGGCCGAGTTTCCGCTGCCGTTTCAAAGCGCTTACAACATCGCCAAGGCCGGACTCACCGCGCTCAATGAAAGCCTGATGATCGAGACCGCGGGCACGCCGATTGTCATCCTCGACGTGCGGCCCGGAGATTATCGCACCGATTTCGAAAGCTCGGTCCTGCGGCCGAGCGGCGCCGACACACCCGCGATGACGCGGGCGTGGCAGGCCTTTGTTCGCATGATGCGAAGCGGCCCGGCCCCCGAACACGCCGCCCGGGCCTTGCGCCGCGCCCTGCTCAAGCGGCGTAGCGGCACGGTGCGCTGCGGCCGGATTTTCCAGGCCGTGATCGCGCCGTTCCTGTCACGTTTCGGTTCGCTCCGTCTCAAGCGCCGCGTGCAAGCGCGCTATTTCGACCTCTAGCATGTCCAAGGTCCGCATCCTCATCCTCACCTCCAGCACCGGCGGCGGACACGACGCCCGCGCCGAGGCCCTCGCCGAGTGGTGCTTCGAACTCTACCGCCACGAGGTGGATGTGCGCATCGAGCAGATGCTGGAGAAATCCTCCACCATCGCCCGCTCGGGAGTGAATCTCTACAATTGGATCCAGAAGCAGTCGCCGTGGATGCACAAAGTTTTCTACACAGTGGTGGAGGGGCTGAGTCTGTTGAACCAAAGCACAGTCACGCTTGGCCGCGCCTACTATCTCAAGGTGCTCACGGAATACCGCCCGCACCTGGTCGTGAGCGTGCACGACTGCCTCAACCGAGGTTACTTCCAGCTCGCCCGCCAAGTGCTCGGCGCGGCCAACGTGCGCACGGCCACGTATTGCGGCGAGTTTTCCGGCGGCTGGGGCTACTCGCGCAACTGGATCGAGCCCACGGTGGACCTGTATGTCTCGCGCACGCCAACGGCCGGGGATTTTGCCGTGAAAAAAGGCATCCCGGCGACGCGCGCCAAAGTGCGCGGCATTCTCATGCGGCCGCGGGGGC
>JADLBI010000053.1 GCA_020847775.1 Opitutaceae bacterium | reverse complement strand
CTCCTCGGCGACCTCACCCTCGAATACAACAAGGCCCGCCAAGCCGCGATCACGCAGGAAATCCTCGAGATCGCCGCCGCGCAGTTCACTGCCTGATTTTTAAAACCCATCCCAACCGACCGCCCTTCCAGTCATGAGCAATACCGGCAAAATCGTCCAAGTCATCGGCCCCGTCGTCGACGTCCAGTTCGCGGATAATTCTATCCCGCCCATCTATCAGGCTCTCACCGTCGAGTTCGAGGTTTCCGGCAAAAAGGAAACCCTCACCCTCGAAATCCAGCAGCACCTTGGGGCCGGCGTGGCCCGCGCCATCGCCATGTCTTCCTCCGAAGGTCTTGTGCGTGGCATGGAGGTTGAGGACACCGGCGCGCCGATCTCCGTGCCCGTTGGTGAAGGCGTGCTCGGCCGCATCTTCGACGTCACCGGCACCCCGGTGGACGGCCGCGGCCCGGTGGCCTACCAGAAAAAATATCCGATTCACCGTGCGGCTCCTTCGCTCGCCGATCAGGATACCAACGCGGAGATTCTCGAAACCGGCATCAAGGTCATCGACCTGATCGCTCCCTTCACCAAGGGTGGCAAAGTCGGCGCGTTCGGCGGCGCGGGCGTCGGCAAGACCGTCGTCATCATGGAGCTCATCAACAACATCGCCAAGGCCCACGGTGGTTATTCCGTGTTCGCCGGGGTGGGTGAGCGCTCCCGTGAAGGCAACGACCTTTACCACGAAATGTCCGAGGCTGGCGTTATCGACCAGAAGAACCTCGCCAACTCCAAGGTCGCGCTCGTTTACGGCCAGATGAACGAGCCACCGGGCGCCCGTATGCGCGTGGCCCTCTCGGCCCTCGCGATGACGGAATATTTCCGCGACGAAAAGAACCAGGACGTGCTTCTGTTCGTGGACAACATCTTCCGCTTCTCGCAGGCCGGTTCCGAAGTGTCCGCGCTCCTCGGCCGCTCGCCTTCCGCGGTGGGTTACCAGCCGACGCTGGCCAACGAAATGGGCCAGCTCCAAGAGCGCATCACCTCCACGAAGAAGGGCTCCATCACCTCCTTCCAAGCGGTTTACGTGCCGGCGGACGACCTCACCGACCCGGCCCCGGCGAACACCTTCGCCCACTTGGACTCGACCATCGTGCTCGAGCGCTCCATCGCGGAAAAGGGTATTTACCCGGCCGTGGATCCGCTCGCTTCCGTGTCGAAAGCCCTTGAGCCCGCCGTCGTCGGCCAAGAGCACTACCAAGTCGCCCGCGAGTGCCAGCGCGTGCTCCAACGCTACAAGGACTTGCAGGACATCATCGCCATCCTCGGCCTCGATGAGCTCTCCCCCGAGGACAAGCTCACCGTTTACCGCGCCCGCAAGATTGAGCGTTTCTTCTCGCAGCCCTTCCACGTCGCCGAAGTGTTCACCGGTTCGCCCGGCAAATACGTCTCGGTCAAGGACACCGTCCGCGGCTTCAAGATGATCCTCGATGGCGAGCTCGATAACGTCGCCGAAGGTGACTTCTACATGAAGGGCTCCATCGACGAAGTCCTCGCCGCTTCCGCGAAGAAATAATTCTGCCCATGCCACTCACCCTGGAAATCGTCACGCCCGAGGCCCGTGTCTATTCGGACACGGTGGACTCCGTTGTCATCCCCACGGTCGAGGGCGAGATCGGCGTGCTCCCCGGCCACATCCCGCTGCTCACGCAAGTGGATCACGGTGAACTCGTCGTCGCCAAGGGTAACGCCGCGCAGCACCTCGCGGTCGGCGGCGGCTTTGCCCAGATCTCCGGCGACAAAGTCTCGGTCCTCGCCGAGCACGCCTGCTCGGAGGACAAGATCGACGAAAACGCCGTGGAAGCCGCGATGAAGCGCGCGCAGCAGGAACTCGAGGCCTCCAAGCACCTCGACCCGCAGCAAGCCGAGCACCTGCAAAATCTCGTGCGCTACGCCGGCACCCAGCTCGCGCTCAAGCGCCGCCGACGCTGATGCGAAACGCCACACTATGAGGCAGGGTTGGTGTTGAATCCCTACGAGGCGCGGATGTATCCCGCGCCTTTTTTCTTTGCTCACCGCGGTATCTGCACATCAAAGCTGGGCTCGCCATGACCGCCTCTACATTCAAAACCGCTGGTCGCTGGCTCGCGTTGCCTCTGGCCGGAGGTGCGGGAGCGCTCGCGGTTGCCGTCGGTGGTTGGTCCTACGAGCAGGGGTTGATGGCCGGCATTCTCGTGCTGGCGGCGGTGCTATGGATCACCGAGGCCGTGCCCTTGTTTGTCACCGCGGTGCTGGTGATCGGGGCTGAAACATTTCTGCTCGCCAATCCCGGCGGCTGGCGGGTCTTCGGTTACACGCAGGGCGGCGGGCCGACTTTCACTTCCGTGCTCAATGCCGCCATCAGCCCCATTCTGGTGCTGTTTTTCGCCGGGCTCGTGATGGCGCGCGCCGCCGTCAAGGAGGGCGTCGATCAAGCCCTTGGAGGGTGGCTACTGCGGCCGTTTGTGCGCAGCCGACGCTCGCTGTTGTTTGGGGTGATGGGCGTGACCGCGCTATTTTCCATGTGGATGAGCAACACCGCCACCACCGCGTTTATGCTTACGCTGACCATGCCATTGCTCGCCCAAATCCCACCCGCGGATCCGTTTCGGCGTGCCTTATTGATCGCGGTGCCGTTCGCAGCCAACATCGGCGGCTTGGGCACCCCCATCGCATCGCCGCCCAACGCCATTGCCCTTGGCTATATTCGGCAAGCGGGCGAATCGATCAGCTTTCTCGGATGGATGACCGCGGCCGTGCCTCTCCTGCTCGTTCTGCTCGTTTTTCTTGGCTGGCTGCTGCTGAAACTTTTCCCGAGTCCGACCAATGCGCCTTTTTCACTCACTCTGCCCACTATCCCGCCAACGCGTCGCTCGCGCCGAGTGGCGGTAATCTTTGTCGTGACGGTCTTGCTGTGGCTAACCGAAGGCATCCACGGTCTTCCGGCTGCGGTTGTGGCGGTGCTGCCGGTGCTGGCCCTGCTGCTTGGAGGGTTTGTCCAGCGGGATGATATCAATCTGCTCGAGTGGGATGTCCTCATTCTCATCGCCGGCGGTCTGGCCCTCGGTTACGGCGTGGGATTTACCGGACTTGATCACCGTATCGTTTCTCTACTCCCGTCGGGCGGGGGCGCTACCGGATTGGTGATCGTGCTGCTCGCCGCTACCTTGGCGTTGGGCACCTTGCTATCCAATAGTGCCGTGGCCAATTTACTCCTGCCCATCGCGCTTGCGGCTGTGGCGGGCAGCGGGCGGGTCACGCCGGCATTGGTGGCTATCGCCTTCGTGGCTTCACTCGGCATGGCCCTCCCGGTTAGCACGCCCCCAAACACCATGGCTTACGCTCGGGGCGAACTGCGCGCCGCCGACATGGCAAAAGCGGGAATCCCACTCGGACTGCTTGGCTTGGGGTTGGTGGCCGGCTTTCTTTTGTTAACCTAAATTCTGTTTTGACAGGGGCATATCCGCGCCAAGGCTAGATAAGTATTTACATCGAGCTAATGATTTGCATCTAATCGCCGCCACTTCGATTTCCTTCGACGCAATTCGCTGACCCAACACCTCCAAACCGCCCAACCATACTCTCTATGAAAACGTTCCGCCTCCTATTCGCCAGCCTCTTGGCCGGGCTATTGATCAACACTGCGGCCTTAGCCCAGAGTGTCACCCTCTCCGATGCCCAAGTGGCCGCAATCGCCGCCGGTGGTGCCGAGGGTGAAGCCGCCGTAAAAGCCGCCCTTCAGGCCGCTGGCGTTGATGTGACCAACGCCGCTGCCGTTCAGGCCGCCGTCGCTAGCATCGTTCAAACCGTTTCTGCTTCCGGTGGCGCGGTTAGTGCCGCCGTAGTGAGCACTGTCAGCGCGACCGTCACCGCCGCCGTTACTCAAGTCGTCGCCGCTGCGCCAGGGGTCACCGCCGCCGCTGTTCAAGCCGTTGTTCAAGCCGCCTCCAGTGGTGCCGCTTCCGGTGCGGTGCAAGCCGCTGCCGTTGCGGGCGTCGATGTCGCTGCCATCGCTCAAGCCGCCTCCAGTGGTGCATCCTCAGGTGCTGTTGCTGCCGTTGCCGCAACAGGCGGCGCCTCCCTATCAGGCGTTAGTGTAGCCGAGGTTGCTCAAGCCGCTTCGACCGGTGCCACCCAAGGTGCCACGCAGGCCTCCGGCGGTAATACCGCGGTCGCCCAGGCCGCCGCCACCGGCGCAACCCAAGGTGCCGTTGCCGCCGCCGCCGCGTCTAATCAAGGCGCTACCGTGGTTGCCGCCGTTGCTCAATCCTCCACTCAAGGTGCCGCGCAAGGTGCCACCAACGCTGGCCTTTCGGGCCAAGCCGCCAACGCCGTGGTCGCGAGTGCCGCTACCTCTGCCACCGTCGCCGCTAGCAATGCTGGGACGACGGTCAACGTGTCGAATGTGACGGTCCAAACTCCGGCGGCCCCGACTCCGGTTCCGACAGCACCGAACACGCCCCCGCCCCCGCCCTCGCCCGCGCCCGTCATCCCTATTATTACCCACAACTTCACCTTAATCACTGTGCAGATTGCCGGTCAAAACGTGGCCATCGCTTTCTCTGGCACAGATATCGCCAACGCGGCCGCGCTCGCCTCGGGTAATGCTGTGGTCGGCACCGCGGTCACCGATGTAGGTCGAGTGTTTAACCTCGCTCCTCTCGGGTCGGCCGATGCCGGTATCACGCTCGACTCCGCGGTTATGAATTCGTTGGCGGGCAAGATCGCCGCCGCCCTCAATCTTTCGAGCAACTCGGTCGTCGTCACAGGTGCTACGAGCATCCTCGTCAGCCCCAGCAGCTGATACGAATAACTCCCCTGGATTTAACCCAAGGCGCACCTTTCAGGTGCGCCTTTTTATTTATCCCGTCATCTGCGAGTTGACTTTGAACCTGAGTCTCATTGTGGTGTGTCTCCAACATGTCTGAGCCCAAACCCAGTGCTTCGACCCAACTTCCGCTCTGCCAGCTTCCCGCCGGCGGCAGGGGTCGCGTGCTGGCGCTCTCTGGCGACGCCCATTTTTGCCAGCGAGTTCGTGAGATGGGTTTCGGCGAGTCCGCCATCATCACCAAAGTTTCCGGCCAGAGCACCATTCTCTGCCAGGTTAACGGCACGCGCATCGCCTTGAGCCACGGAGCGGCCAGCCACATCCGTGTCGAGCCGCTCACCCGCTGAGCCCATGACCGCCCAGCTCCCGACACCGGCCTTTGTGGGGCGGGGTCTCCGAACCCCGCTTTCATCTATTCGTGTATCCAGGGTTTTTCGTGGTTTTAAACACTCCGCCCATGGCTGACTTGATCAAACTCTCCGCCCTGCCCATCGGCACTGCTGCCGTGGTGCGCGAGTTCTCAGACCAAAACCCCGCCACCGTCCGCCTGCGCGAAATGGGCCTGCTTGTCGGCACCCCCTTGACTCTCGTGCGCGCCGCACCTCTCGGCGACCCGCTCGAAATCAAGGTGCGCGGCTACCGCCTGACCCTCCGCAAATCCGAGGCCGAACACGTCCTCGTCGAACCCGCCACCTGAGCCATGGCCCTGCCCGCGCACATCACCAAGACCGCCCCAGGCCCGGCCAACCGCCACCCGGTTTACGCCCTCACCGGCAATCCCAATTGCGGCAAGAGCACCCTCTTCAACGCCCTCACCGGTCTGAAGCAAAAAATCGGTAACTATCCCGGCGTCACCGTCGAAAAAAAGGTCGGCACCACCTACTCGCAACACGGCCAGTCGATGACCGTCATCGATTTGCCCGGCGCGTATTCGCTCGCCGCGCGCTCACCCGACGAGGCCGTCACACGCGACGTGTTGCTCGGTCGTCGCGCCGACACGTCCCAGCCCGACCGCATCCTCTGCATCGTCGATGCCACCAATCTCGAGCGAAACCTCTACCTCGTTCACCAAATCCTCGATCTTGGCCGCCCCGTCATTCTCGTCCTCAACATGATGGATGTGGCGCGCGACACCGGCATGCGCATCCGCACTTCGCGACTCGAGCGCGAGCTCGGCATCCCGGTGATCGCCTGCGAAGCCGTCAACGGCAAGGGCCTGGTCGAGTTGCGCATGGCCATGAGCCGCCCCGATCTGCCGCTCCCGCGTCACGCGTGGGACGTGCCCGCCGCCATTTCCGCCGCGGTCGCTGAACTGCAAGCCTCACTCACCGAGAACGATCGCAAACCCCCGCTCATCGCCCGCGCCGAAGCACTGCTACTCCTCACTGATCAAGATTCCGTGCGCGTGGCCGGCTCGGCTCCGCTGCATCCGCGCACGGCGGAAATCCTCCACCACTGGCAACAACGCTGGGCGGGTGAGGGCACCGATTGGGCCGGCACCCTCGTCGCCTCGCGCTACGACGCCATCGCCAAACTTTGCGCCGAAGTCGTGCAGGCCGACCCGGCCCACGGCGGCACGAGTCCGAGTGATCGGATTGACGCCGTTGTTACCCACCCGGTTTGGGGCTGGCTCATCCTCGGCTCCATCATGACCGTGCTGTTCCTCAGCATCTTCACCTTCGCGGAGTATCCGATGAATTGGATCGACGGCCACGTCACCGCGCTCGCCGACTGGGTCAAAACCCACATGGCCGCAGGCGATCTGCGCGACCTCATTACCGACGGCGCCATCGCCGGCATGGGCGGTGTGATTATTTTTCTCCCGCAGATTCTCATCCTGTTTTTCTTCATCGGCCTCTTGGAAAGCACCGGCTACATGGCCCGCGCCGCCTTCATCATGGACCGGCTGATGAGCCGCGTGGGGCTCAACGGCAAATCCTTCATCCCCCTGCTCAGCTCCTACGCCTGCGCCATCCCCGGCATCATGGCCACGCGCACCATCGAGGACCACAAGGACCGCCTCGTCACCATTCTCGTCGCCCCGCTGATGAGCTGCTCCGCGCGCCTGCCGGTTTACCTGTTGATGATCGCGGCCCTCGTGCCCGGCGATCGTGTGCCTCTGCTCACCAAGGTCGGCATCATGCTGCTCATGTATTTTCTCGGCACCGCCGGTGCCTTCGGCTTCGCGTGGCTCTTCAAACGCACGCTCCTCAAAGGGCGTCCTCCGCTCATGATTATGGAGCTGCCGCCGTATCGCCTGCCCGCGTTGAAGGATGTCGCCCTGCACATGGTCGAGCGCGCGTGGTATTTTGTGAAACGCGCCGGCACGATCATCCTCGGCATCTCCATCGTGCTCTGGTTCCTCGCCGCCTATCCCAAGGCCCCGACCGGGGCCACGCCCACCGAACAGATTGCGCAAAGCTACGCGGGCCAAGTCGGCCACTTGCTCCAACCCGTCATCAAGCCCCTCGGCTTTGATTGGCAAATCGGCATCGGGCTTGTCACTTCCTTCGCCGCGCGCGAGGTCTTCGTCTCGACCATGGGCGTGGTCTTCAACTCCCAGGATACCGGCGACGACTCCACGCCGTTGCGCCGCGCCCTCGTCCAAGCCCACTGGCCCGACGGCCGCCCGCTCTTCACCCCGCTGGTCTGCTTCACGCTGATGATCTATTACGTCTTCGCCATGCAATGCGTGAGCACCGTCGCCGTCGTGCGCCGGGAAACCAACACCTGGCGCTGGCCCCTCTTCCAAATCGCCTACATGACTGGCACGGCGTGGACGGTTTCCTTCCTTGTGTATCAAACCGGGCGCGCGCTCGGCTTCTGAACCATGTCCCCCGCCGTCCAAACCCTCCTCTCGCTCGTCGTTGTCGGCATCACCGCCATTTGGCTGGTGCGCCGCGCCTTCCGCAAGGACCACACCAAGGGCTGCGGCGGCGGCGAATGCGGCGCCCTCAGCCCGGAAGTGAAAAAACTGCAGCGGCAACTGCGGCGCTGACGCGGTTACTCCTTGAGTTTGAACCCGACCGGCACACGAACTTGCACGGCCACACCCTTGCCATTCCGGGTGGGCGGTTTGAACCGCCACGCGGCGATCGCTTGGCATGCCGCGTAACCAAATGCCGGATCGCTCGCCGAAACCACCTGAGGGAGTTGGGCAATTCCGTTTTCATCTACCAAAAAATCGATGACGGCTT
>JADLBI010000052.1 GCA_020847775.1 Opitutaceae bacterium | reverse complement strand
GCTTTGCAGAGGCAGCGAGAGGGCGGGCTTGTAATTCGGATAATCACCCGGGCCTTGGAACAGGAGGCGCTTGGTCGTGCCGTCGGGCAGCGTGGCGGTGCCGGTCACTTCGTAAGGGGCGGGCATGAGGTCATTGAGATCGAGGCTCTCATAGCGATCCTTGTAAACGCGCTCGAGGGTGATGGGCCCGGGAATCGGGCGGCCATCGATGCCGTTGCCCGTGGCCTTGAGCGTGAAGGTGAGTTTTGTGCCGGCGGGAATCTTGAAAGCGGACGCATTGATGTCGTTGCGGTAAGTGCCCGCACTCATGCCGATGCTCAGGCCATACCAGTGGGTGGCGTTGCCGATGTTGAGACCCTCGGATTTGCCGTAGGGCGTGGGGCCGGTGAATTTCAGGACGAAGTCCTGCACGATGCCTTCCTCGGAGTCTTGGCGCTTGTTCCAGTTGCGCCCGACGTGTTCGAGCGGCAGGCGGAACTCGATGTCGCCATACATGATGACGACATAGCAAAAGAGGTTGGTGCTGAAGGAATACATCCCGTGGGCGACTTTCTGGCTGTAAGTGCCGTCGGGTTTGACGACGGGCGTGTAGCTCACTTTTTCCCCGGCTCCGCTGACACCGGAGATGCTAATGACAACGTCTTGGATGTCGCCACGCAGGGGCGATCCGTCTTCCATGGTCACGCGGCCGGCGATGACATTGGACTTGGGTTTGATGGGTTTCGTGCCGTCTTCGGCGGCTCCGCCGCAGGCGGTGGCGAGTAGGAGAACCGAACCAAACAGAAGCGAACGCAGGTTGAAGCGATCGAGCTGGAGATACTGACCGGGGGTGGGGGTTTTCATGGGTGGGGTGGGCTAGAACTGAAGATGTTTCACCGTGAGCCCTTTGTTGATGAGCTGATTTAACGACTCGATGCCGATGCGGAGGTGGTCGGTGACGTATCGGGCGTCCACGGTCTTGTCGCTTTCGGCGGTTTTGACGCCTTCGGGCACCATCGGCTGATCAGAGACGAGGAGGAGCGCGCCGGTGGGAATTTCGTTGAAGAAACCGGTCATGAAGATGGTGGCGGTCTCCATATCGACGGCGAGCGCGCGGATTTTCCGGAGGTATTTCTTGAATTTGTCGTCGTGCTCCCAGACGCGGCGGTTGGTGGTGTAGCAGGTGCCGGTCCAGTAATCGCGCGCGTGGTCGCGGATGGTGGTCGAGATGGCTTTCTGCAAGGCGAACGATGGCAGGGCGGGGACTTCGGGCGGGAAATAGTCGTTGCTCGTGCCTTCGCCGCGGATGGCCGCGATGGGGAGGATGAGATCCCCGACGGCGGCGCGGTGTTTGACGCCGCCGCATTTGCCGAGGAAGAGCACGGCCTTGGGGCTGATGGAGGTGAGCAAATCCATGATCGTCGCCGCGGTGGCGCTGCCCATGCCGAAGTTGATGATGGTGATTTCACCCGCGGTGGCGCTTAGCATCGGCTTGTCTTTGCCCTGGACCGGCACGCGGTGCCACTGCGCGAAGAGTTTCACGTAGTGGTCGAAATTGGTGAGGAGAATGTATTGGCCAAAATCCTCCAGCGCGACGCCGGTGTAGCGCGGCAGCCAGTTCTTGACGATGTCGAGGCGGGTTTTGAGCCCTTTGCGCGCGGCCGAACCAGCCGGGGTGAGCGAGTGCGGGGCGGCGGCGGCGGCGGCGGTGGTCGGTTTGGGCATGGGAAGGCTTTATGGGGCCGGAGTTGCCGGCGGGGACTTTAGGTCGGCGAGCCGAATGACTTGAGTGAAGCGGGTGGCGCCTTGCTTGTCGATGCAGGTGACGACGAGTTCACGGGCCTTGCCTTGGCCGCGCACATCCACGCGCACGAAGTTTTGGTCGCCCACGAGGGTGCCGGGGATGACGTATGGATCCTGTGCCTTGATGCTGTGCTCGACATCCCATGAACCGCTGCTGAGCGGTGACGCGGTGATCTCGTAAACCCACTGGCCGGGCGCGCCGAGCTGGCGCTTATACATGGCGGCGTGGTGCACGTCGCCGGTTAGAAAGACGACGCCGGCGATTTTGTTTTCGGCGATGAAATCCAGCAACTCTTCGCGTTCACGGCGGTAGAGCTCGTGGGGTTCGCCGCGCGGCTCGGTTTGGAGCATCTGGTTGCCGGTGGCGATGAAGAGAAACTTGAAGTGCTTCAACTCCTTCGCGGCGAGGAGCGATTGCTTGAGCCATTCGAGTTGCGGGCGACCCCATTGGGTTTTCTCCGGATGGCGGTCCTGGTCGAGGCCGGCGGCATCGCGGTGATAGTGATTGTCCATCAGGAAAAACGCGGCATCGCCCCAGTAGAATTTGCTGTAAACGCCGGGGTTGGCGCGCTCGCCGTAGCTGTGGTTGCCCCAGTAGGCCTGAAAAATCTCGAGCGCGGTCTCCTTGTATTCGTAGGACCAGTTGGAGTCGTTGGGTCCGTAGTCGTGATCATCCCAAGTGGCGTAGTGGTGCATCGAACGCAGGAGTTTTTGCATCTCGGGGATGGCGCGGTCGCGCATCGGGCGATACCATAGGCCGCTGACGGAATCGAAGTCAGCCTCGCGCCAATACCAGTTGTCGCCGAGCCAGACCATGAAGTTGGCGCCGCTCTCGCCCATGAGTTCAAAGGTGCGCGTGGTCTTGCCGTAGCCTTCGCCGGGGCGGTCGTAGGCGGGCTCGTTGATGTAGGCGCATGAGCCGACCAGAAAACTGAAGTCGGGCGCCGGCGTGCGCCATTCCCAGAGCGACTGCGTGGTGAACGCGAGCGGACCGAGGGCCTGCGGCACGCCGTCGATGGCGAGCGTGTAATCGTAGGTGGTGCCGGGCTCGAGCAAGCCGGGGCGGAAGTGGTGGATTTGTCCGCCTGCGGGATGGGCCGAGGTGCGGGCGTGGGTGATGGTTTGAGCGGAGTCGGGTTGACCGTGCGGCCAATAGGTGAGGGAGACTTCGTCCGCGTTCTTGGTTTCAAGCCAGACGAACACCTCGCGGTGCGCGCTGTAACCCAACATGGGGCCGGAGACGATTGAGCCGGCGGCGAGGGCGAGGGTGGGGAGCAGCAGAAACAAACCAATCCAACGAAGCCGGGCGCGTGAGATCATGTCGCGAGCATGGCCGGAGACCGACCGGACGCAACGCTCCAAAATTGGCAGGCAAGGTTGCCGCGGCTGGCGTTGAACTTTGTGCGCGACTCCGAGGGGGCGATGGCTCAACTTGCCCCGACCCCCGCATGACTACCCCGATCAAAGTTCGTCTCGGCGCGCTAGCTTGGTGCGCGTTCACCTACTTCAATGTTGCCAATTTCAAACACGGCCCGTGGGCCGAGGCGTTGGTGTTGCTGGCGGCCCTGGTGCTGATGCCGATGACGTGGTGCCTCGCCCGCGATCTCGACGATCAGGGTTGGGCGGCGCGGCTGTGGAAGTTCGACCTGCATCTGCAACTGCCTGCGGCGCTGCTCTTGATTCCGGCGTTTGTGTTGCCGCGGGGCCAAGGCGCAGCGCTTTGCGCCCTGCCGTGGTTTGTCATGCTGGCGGTAATGGCGGTGGACGGCTTGCTGCGCATTCGGCGCCACGGGGTGAAGCCGTCGGGGGTGTTCTGTCGCGACGCAGGACTGGTCTTCGCCGCGATCGGTGGCGCTTGCCTCTTGGCGGACAGGGCGGGTTGGCAGCCGTTGGGGCTCTCTCAAATGATCGTGCTGCTCGCGGCGGCGCATTTCCATTACGCGGGTTTGATCTTGCCGGTGTTGGCCGGGCTGGCGTTGACCCGCCGGCCGGAATGCCCGCTCGGGCGCTGGTCCATGTGGCTGGTGCTGCTCGGCGTGCCGCTCGTGGCGGTGGGCATACTGATGTCACAGGCCGGCGGGCCAGTTTGGGTGGAGATGCTGGCGGCATGGGTGCTGGTGCTCGGTGGGCTCGGCGTGGCCTGGCAGCATATCGCGTTGGCGGTGACCGAATCGCAGGTGGGCGCGGTCGTGCGCGGCATGTGGGGTGCGGCGGGAGTCGCGCTGATCGTCGGCATGACGGCCGTCGGAGTTTACACGTTGCGCGGACTGGAGGGTATGGAGTGGCTCGATGCGCGTTGGGTGCTTGCGCTGCACGGCTCGCTCAACGCCCTCGGTTTTTCCCTGCTCGCGTTGCTCGCTTGGTGCCGCGCGGGTCGCCAGTGCTGCTGCGGGACATAAACCCTTCCGCCGCATGTCGTGATGCGCTTTGGCCTGTTTGTGAGGCCAAGCGTGGCGGCTTGAATGCGAGCTCCGGCCCGGCAGGTTGATGCGCAACCGACCGAGCCACCAGAAATTCAGGTCGGGCTGTAATCCCCTATGAAGACCCACCAGACCCTCGAAGCCCTGCGCCAATCTTACGAAGCGGATGGCTTTGTCATTATCCGCGGACTGCTGGACGCCTCCGAATTCGCCGAGCTCCAAGCCAATCTCGACCGCTACGTGCGCGATGTGGTGCCGACCTTGCCGAAGGATCAGGCGTTCTTCGACGATTACAGCAAGCCCGAGACGCTGCGGAAGATGCAGTCGATCAACAAGCACGACGCGTGGTTCAGCAACTTTATGCAAAACGGCAAGCATGTCGCGATTCAGGAATACCTCATGCGCGACAAGTGCGACCCGCAGGGCCTCGAGTGGTTCAACAAACTGCCCTACGATCAAAACGCGACGCCCGCGCATCAGGACGGATTTTACTGGTGCCGCAAACCGAACCTCGCGAGCGGCATCTGGATCGCGTTGGAGGAGGTGGATATCGCCAACGGCTGCCTGTGGTATGCGCGCGGCTCGCACCGGCATGGCATCCAGCCGCACGGCGCCAGCGGTGTGCTCGGTTTCAGCCAGGGCTTGCTCAATTTTGATCCCGCCAAGGCGGATGGAGTGCCGATCGAGTTGCATCCGGGCGACGCGGTGGCGCACTCCAGCGCGACGGTGCACTGGAGCGGTGTCAACAATACCGCCCGCACGCGGCGCGCGCTGGCGACGTTCTGCTACGGTGCATCGACCGTGCGCGACGAAGAGGCGTTCGCCCGCTACAAGGCCAGCCTCGCCGCCCAGCTCGCCAAGCGCGGCATCGAGTCCACGGTCAAATAATCCGCGTTCGGCCCACACGATCGGAGGTGCCGGGATCGCGCGCGGGC
>JADLBI010000051.1 GCA_020847775.1 Opitutaceae bacterium | reverse complement strand
TGCTTTGGAACAACTCTGAAGAGCCGCCTCGTATTGCGCGCGGCTCCATTAGCCCGCCTAGCCACGCCCGCGCGAATCCGTCCCCCAGCGACTGGCCATGCCCACGATCGCTGAGCCGGGAAAATACATCTGAAAATAGTCGTTGACGAAGGCGTCGGCGGTTCTAAGTTCCGCAACCTGCTCTGCGGGTGTAGCTCAGTTGGTAGAGCACCACCTTGCCAAGGTGGACGTCGAGAGTTCGAGTCTCTTCGCCCGCTCCATTTCTACAGAAACCCCGGTAAACTAATAACTTACCGGGGTTTTTCTTTGGGAAATTCCAAAACAGCACTAACAAAAAGGGGCCAAAACACTAACAGTTTGCCAAGAATCAGGCATGACGCGGAGGGGCGTAGCGTGCGCGGAGGTTAGTTGTTCTTCGGATCCCATTCGCTGAACCCGGCGTTCACGATTTCGCGGATTTCATCGTGCACGGCGCGGCATTCCGCGCGGGCCGCAACGATGTCTTTGCCGACTACCCGCGCCGGTAGTTCGGTCTCCACTTTCTGCGTGAGCAGAAGATCGAACTTCGCGCCTAGCTTGGTCAGGTAATCGCGGACCGCCTCAATGTCCGCCGTGCGGCCTTCCTGCTGCCTTTCCTTCAGCTTCAGGAGCCGCGTCTCAACCGCCATTTTCTCGGCGCGGAGGGCGCGCAGCTCAGGTGATGCGCCACTTGTGACGCCAAGGTCGTGCTCTTCGATGAAGGCGCGCCATATGGCGGGATCGCGGTCTTGGGGCGCGCCCGGTAGCCTCTCCCATTGGCGCAGGCTTTTTTCGTCAACGCCAAGTTCTCGAGCTAGGGCTCGCCTAGATGGGAGCAGATCGGTTGCGGATTTCATGCTTTAGGTCGGTCGTAAAAACTGCGGGTAGGTCGGGACACCCCATCGGCGAGCTTGGCGGGAAAAGATTCCTTGGCCGCGCGGTAGGGGGCACTCTTTTAATTGAAGCGGGTTTGCGAGAGCAGTCCCTTTTGCTGTGGGTAGGTCGGGACACCCCTCGCGAATGGGTCGTCGAAAAAGATTCCTTGAGCACGCGGCGGGTGTGCCTAGCGCTCAGAATCCGCCCTCGGTCGCGGGCGGGCCTATCGCCCCGCCACTTTGCCGTTGCCACGGCACTGCGCCACCGTGATGCGCAGCTTTAGGCTGGTGACAAAGATTCCAGTGCGTGGCTATCGCGCGCGGGGTAAGTGCGGCACGCGGAAAGTGTGTGCCGTAGTTGTTTGCTCGGTAGCGGAGTTCTTCGGGGCGCAGGTTAGGCTCGGCTTGGCGGATTTCACGCAAAGCACGATCAATCCCGGCACGTTCCGATTTGGTCAACCGGGTGGAATCGTAGCGCATGGACAGGCAGAGGGCTTCAAAGAGCGTGTCTTGTGTCCTATCGCGGCCCGGCTCAGCCGGGGCCGCAGAGAGATTCTTCTGAAATTCTTCCTTATTCTTCGGGGATTCTTCTGATGTTCGCACTGGCGCGATAATCCCGGCGTTGCGAAACGTTTCGCACTGGTTGCGAAACGGGATTAAGGTGTAAGTGCTCGGCGCGCGCATGGTCGGCGTGACGATATGCACTAGTCCCAACTCGGTGAAGGTTTGTAGATGAGCAAACACGGTGCGGGACGAAACTCCGGCAATAAACGCAATCCATGTCTGCGTAGTAACGAACGTTTCGCTTCGTTCGTCGCTGGCGATTTCGGACAAAGCGTCGTAAACCAACAGCGCGGTCCCTATGTCGCGTGTGGGTGCGAAACGCTCGCGGATGAATCGGCGGACGGCTTTCGACTGCCAGCAAAAGGGGCCGTCCTTCGTCCTGCGGCACGCGGGGGGTGGGTCATTGTGCATGAGCGGCAAGGGCGGAGCGCGGACTGCCAAGGGCAAGCCGGGTCTCCAACCGAATTAAAGTTTCTCTGCGTGCGGTAATGGCCGCGCGGGCGCGTGGTAGCTTGGCCTCGGCGCGGGCAATCTCGGCGCGCAGGGCGGCGATGCGTGCGCGCAAATCGGTCTCGGCGGCGGGATCGGCGAGCGCGGTCATCGTGCGGCTTTCCTCGGCGCGGCGAGGGTTAGGGGTGCAGGGTGCGAGGGCGCTCCTTTTATGGCGGCAAGGATGCCGATGGGCGGGAAGAGCAAAACAACTAAGTTGTTCCCATCCCATCGTAGTAGATTGCCCGCGCGCTGAATTTGTCGCCGCGTGGAACCACACGCGAATAACCACTGGCGGTCTTTCCAGAGCGCGGCACCGGCGATGACGCCGCCGTTTTCTTGCTCGCAACAGTAGGCGATCAGGTTGAGCCAGGTGGCGCGCTCGATGGGGTCGGAGCCGATGTATTCCGGCGCGCGTAGGGCTCTGATAGGAAATTTCAGCGCGCGGCGATTCGACCTAGTCGCGATGACCTCGGCGATTTCGACTTGCGAACACGCGGTGGCGCGGTGATGTTCGGCGAAGCAGTTGATCGATTTCGGAAATGCCCGGTTGCTGGCGAGCGCCGGGCATTTTCGTTTTCGCGTTCGAGGTGAGCGGTTCATCGCGCACCTCCTTTCTCGGCGGGACGCAGGGCTTCCGGGCTTGGCAGATCGTTGAGGTAGGCGAGCAGGTCGTGGCGAGGGATGAGCAGCACGCCGCGCACGGAGCCTTTGCGTTTGAGCACGCGGGCAGGCACGGGCGGGCGGTAGTCGTTGCGCTCGCAAGGGCGAACCAACTCGGCGAGGGTGGAACGGCTCAGGCCGCTGACCGGGCAGCGCGTGCCGGGTCGGGGGAGGCGGAGCCAAACGGTGGAATCAAAAACGGGTCGGCCGTAGTTATCGAGATGCGGCGCGCCCGGAGGGGTGGCGGATGGGTTTGAGTTCATCGCCGGGCAGCTTAATCGCCCGGCGGCTTTGATGTTTCCCCCTTTATTGAGGGTGCATTCTGAATATGCTCAACGGGCGGCCGCTAACCCTCGAAATGCTTCTTTGAGGCTCTGATGGATTTCGGCTCTTACGTTGGCCGCGCGGGTGCGGACTGATTGCAGACCGTCTTTGCGCGCGCCCTTGGTGCCTAGCGCGGCGAGGGCGGGAAGTGCTTCGGGGTGTTGGTTGGTGGCGTCGAGTAGGCAAGCCCAGGCGGCGGCTTCCCATTTGCGCCAAGTCTTCGCGGAGAAATCCGGGAGCGCGGATGCTAGGCGCGCCCACGCGGGCACGGGCGGGCGCATGATGGCGAGGTTCACCCGGTGCGCGGCGAGATGCGCGCAGAGTGCGCCCGCAAGCGCGTTGGCGGGGGTTGAAACATCGCGGGCGCGTTTTCCGGCGGGGTTGACGCGATAGGGCGATGCCTCGCCCACGGCAAAAGCGGCGAGGGTGGCGTCGAGTTCGCGGCGATGGCCAAGGTTGCGCCCGGTCAAGACAGGCACGGTGTTTTGCGCGCGGCTCCACGGGCGCACGAGGTCGGGATGACGACGGGCCATTTCGGCGAGGTCGGCAACGGCTTGCGTGACGGTGAAGGCGTATTCTTGCAGGGCGGCGGCATCGCCGGTGAGGGCGTGGTCGCGCAAGCGAGCGAGGGCGTCGCGGAGATGCTCGCCGGTGGCAAAATGCGGTGGCGTTTGTTGCGGGCCGGAGCCTACCAGTGCGGCGAAAGCTTTCGCGGTGGCGTCGGCTAGACTCATTTCTCGCCATGCGCCACCCGGCGGATCGGCGCGGGCCATGTCTGCCGGGCTCTGTGTAGGGCCGAGATCATGCGGGGCATCGCCGGGGTTGACGATGGCGGCGAGCGGGAAAGGTCTGGCGGGAAAGACGCGCGCGGCCTCGGGGATAACCTTCCGGCGTGCGCGCGAGGATTTTGTCAGTTTTGTCGGACGTTTCCGGGAAGATTTCGCGGCGCGCTTTTTCATGCGGCGGGCTGTTTGCGGCGGCGTGACGGAGGCTCGGCGGCGGGTGGCGGCACGGTCAATTTCGGCATGTCGGAAAAGGCGCGTTCGATGGCTTCCACCTGCCTGTGCGTGTAACCTCGGTGCACGTCGCTGGCGTGGCCGACTTGCTCGCGGCGCAGGTCTTCGGGCACGCCGGAATCGGCGGCGGCGGAAACGTGCGTGTGTCGCAAACTGTGAAATCCTAGGTCGAAGAATTTGCGGCAGGTCGTGTCGGCGGAAACGTCCTCAAATTTGATGCCCGCGCGCACGAGCAGTTTGCGGAAGGTGAGGCTCAGGCCAAACGCGCCACCTGATTTTCTGCCGTAGAGGGTGGGGAAGAGCGGCGCGTTGCCCACGCCGCGATTGTCATCGAGCCATTGGCGAAAACCGAGGAAGGGCGTCTCGGTTTTGTGCGCCTTGCGGTCGCGGCGTTCCTTGCCGGGGCGCAGCTTGATCACGTGCCGCTCAAAATCCACGTCGGCCCAGCGCAGGCGCGCACAATCGCCCACGCGAAAACCGAGATAGTAACCGCACAAAATCATGCCCTGCCAGTCAGGATCGGCGACGGCGAGCAGGCGGTTGAGTTCCTCCGTCGTGAACGCGCGACGGGTGGCTCCTTCGTGACCGAGCAGGTCGAGAGCTTCGGCAGGGTTGGCGGTGATGAGTCCTTGCCGTCGGGCGCGATTAAGCGGGCCGCGCAGGGCTTTGACGGTGAGGTTGGCAGAGGCAGGGCTCAAGCCGCGCTTCAGTTCGACGTCGCGGAAACTTTGCACGTCGCGCGCGGTGAGGTTGGCGAGGGGAATGTCGGCGCGCTTGCCCAGATGGGTCACGAAGCGCGTGAAGATGCGCTGATAGCGCAACGCGGTGCCGGTGGCGCGGCTCTTCAATTTTTCCTCGGCGTAGGCGACGAAAAACTCGCGGACGGTCTCGCGGCGCAAGCGGTCTTGTCCAGAAGCGACCAGCAACTCGCCGAGCAGTCCCTCGGCATCGGCGCGGGTGAGGGTGCCAGCGGTGGCGCGTTGCGTGAGGGTGACGAACCGCTCGGCAATGTCTGCCGGGTTGGTCAGTTGTAGCGGAGCCTCGGGATCGGCGGCGGCGGCGAGGGCGGCGGCTTCACGTTGCCAACGTTCTACCACGGCTTCAGCGGCGGCGCGGTCGGTGCACTTGGTGGAACGCTGGCGGCGTCGGCCTTGCGCATCGGTAAATGCGCCAATGAAGAACTGACCATGCCTAGAACGATGGACAGAGGGCATGTCAAAAGTTCTAGTCTCCCTAGGACCACTAACACAAGCACTAACAACGCCGAGAAATAGCGAAGACGCCGAATGCTATAAATCAAGGATTTACAAAAGCTCAGAGGGGCGAGACGTTTTCGAGAGTTCGAGTCTCTTCGCCCGCTCCATTTTAGATAAGCGCCCTGTGTGACACAGGGCGCTTTTTTGTGCCCGGTGATGGCATTGCATGTTACTCTAGGTGTGGTGGAAGGAGATTTGCAGGGTTGCGCCGCTGGGAGTGGCTGGTTCTGCTGCGGGTGCGCATGAGTCCCTTCAAAGTCGGCATCATCGGTTATGGTTGGGCGGCCACGGCTCATATTGAGGCGATCAACCATGGTACTGACGGCAAGGTGACGACAGTGTGCTCTTCGCGCCCGCTTGATGCCGACGAGCTCAGCGCCCGGCACGGCGCGCCCATCAAGGTCGTCAACGACGTAGCGACACTGCTGGCCGATCCGGCGATCGAGGTCGTGTCCATCACGGGTTATCCGTGGAACCACGCCGTGTTGGCCATCGCGGCGGCCGAGGCGGGTAAGCACATCATCTTGGAAAAACCGATGGTGCTGACGCTGCCTGATCTGCGACGGGTGGAAAGCGCGGTGCGCGCCGCCGGGGTGAAATTTTGCATCTGCTTTGAATGCCGCTGGTCGAGCCAGTTTCTCGGCATCAAGGCGATGATCGATGCGGGCCGGCTCGGTCGCGTGCATTATGGCGAAGTGGACTACTATCACGGCTGCGGGCCGTGGTATGGCCAGTATCGTTGGAACATCACGCAGCGCGGTGGCGGCTCCAGCCTACTGTCGGCCGGCGGCCACGCGCTGGACGCCCTACTACTCTGCATGGGCGGTGAGGTGGAGGAAGTGACCGCTTATGCGACGCAGTCGACCAACCCGGTTTTCAATAAATACGAATATCCGACCACGAGTGTGACGCTGCTGAAATTCAAGGACGGCCGCGTGGGGAAGTGCGCATCGGTGATTGACTGCGTGCAGCCGTATTATTTCCACACCCATCTGGTCGGCAGCGAGGGCAGCATTCTCGATCAGAAATTCGCGCTTAATACGCCCGGTTATGACCGCAAGGCTTGGACACAGTCCGACATGATGCCGATCGATTCGGGCGACGTAGCCGACCATCCCTATCGCGCGCAGTTCGATGCGTTTTTTGCCGCCGTGCGCGAGGATCGCGCCATGCCCTTGAGCGGCTTGCGCGAAGCGGTAGCCACCCACGAAGTGATATTCGCGGCGGATCGTTCGATCGCGGAAAATCGGCCGGTCAGGCTGGCCGAAGTGCGCTAACCCCGCGTGTCCC
Organism: Opitutaceae bacterium; assembly: GCA_020847775.1. Lineage (GTDB taxonomy): Bacteria > Verrucomicrobiota > Verrucomicrobiia > Opitutales > Opitutaceae > Cephaloticoccus. The sequence continues at coordinate 1,949 of JADLBI010000051.1, read as the reverse complement.
GCCACGCCCTATGGAGCACCCTGCACAATCCACAATGTTCGTAATACGAACATTGCGGCATTACGTGGAGTGGAACCGAATGTTCGTAATACGAACATTGATTGAAGGAATTGAAAGGTGGTGGGGGATTTTCGTGGCTCGCGCTGCGCTGGGTTGGCGGTTTACTTGATCACATGCTCGCATCGGAATTTTTCACTTTGCCAGACTCACTCGCCGCGTTTGCTGGGCATTTTCCGACGGACGTGGCGCCGTGGGAATGGTTGAAACGCATCGGGCCGGCGCTGGCGACGCATCGGTTTGGAGCGGCGGGGCAGAAATTGCCGCCGGGCGTGCACGTCGAGGGCTTGGTGCATCTCGACCCGACGGTGAAGCTGCCGCCGCATGCGACGATTATCGGTCCGGTTTGGATTGGGCCGCGCACGGAGATTCGTCCCGGGGCCTATCTACGCGGCAATGTCATCGTCGGCGCGGACTGCGTGCTGGGCAACGCGTGTGAATTTAAGAATAGCCTGTTGATGGACCGCGTGCAGGTGCCTCATTTCAACTACGTGGGCGACTCGATCCTTGGCAGCGGCGCGCATCTCGGCGCGGGCGTGGTGTGCTCCAATCTGCGTTTGGACCAGGCCGAGATCACCGTCGATGCCGGGGGGCAGAGGGTGAAAACGGGTCTGCGTAAATTCGGCGCGATTTTCGGCGAAGGTGCCGAGGCGGGTTGCAACGCGGTGTTGATGCCCGGCACTTTGCTCGGCAAACGCGCCTTGGTAATGCCGCTCACGCCGTTCGGCGGGCACTTGGCGGAGGACATGATCGTGCGCGACAGGCCCGCGCTCACCCGGCTGGCGCGGCGGGATTGACGCGCGCGCGGCGGTTCCGCGATAGTGCGCTTTCAATCATGCGAACCCTCACCGGCATTCAACCTTCCGGCACTCTGCACATCGGCAATTATTTCGGCGCGATGCAGCCGGCGATTCAGGCACAGACCCGGGGTGATTGTTTTTATTTCATCGCGGACTATCACTCGATGACCTCGCTGACCGACGCGGCAGAGCGCCGGAAAAACTCCCGCGATGTCGCCTTGGATTGGCTGGCCTGCGGACTGGATCCCGCGAAAAGTGTTTTCTGGCAGCAGAGTGATGTGCCGCAGGTCTGCGAGTTGAGTTGGATCTTGGGCACACTGACGCCGATGGGCCTGCTGGAGCGCGCGCACAGCTATAAGGACAAAATCGCCAAGGGTATTTCGCCGAACTTCGGGCTGTTCGCCTATCCGGTGTTGATGGCGGCGGATATTTTGCTGTTCAACTCGAACCGCGTGCCGGTCGGCAGGGACCAGAAGCAGCACGTTGAGATGACGCGCGACATCGCGATCAAGTTTAACCAGACCTACGGCGAAACGTTTGTTGTGCCGGAGTCTGAGATCCGTGAAGGCGTGGCCACCGTGCCCGGCCTCGATGGGCAGAAAATGAGCAAGAGCTACGGCAACGTGCTAGAGATATTCGGCGACGAGAAGGCGCTGCGGAAAAAAATCATGTCCATCGTCATGGACTCGCGCACGCCGCAGGAGCCGAAGCCGGACGCGGATAGAAATATCGCGATCCAGTTGTTGAAGCTCGTGGCCCCGGCGGCCGTGGCGGCGGATTTCGAAAACCGCCTGCGCGCAGGTGGTCTCGGCTATGGCGACTTGAAGCAGGCGCTATTCGAGCACTACTGGCAATTCTTCGCGGAGTTTCGCGCCAAGCGCGCTGAGCTCGCGGCCGACCCCGGCTATGTGGACCGCGTGCTGGCCGAAGGCGCGGAGCGGGCGCGGACGGTGGCGGCGGAGGTGCTGGGGCGCGCCCGCAGCGCGAGCGGGCTGGCTTGAGGCAGCGCGTTGTCGATTCGATCCGGACGTGTGCAATCGGGAGTGATGTGAAATCCCGAGGGATTCCTGGCACCGAATCCTGGTGGGCCGT
>JADLBI010000050.1 GCA_020847775.1 Opitutaceae bacterium | reverse complement strand
CGCTGCCGAACCAGCTTCGCTCCAGCGCCCGGGTTTCCTCGGCCGAGAGTATCGGATGAGCCCATGATCGCGCCATGTCAGTCCTCCTTCGGCGGCGGCGAGGTGCGCTGTTTGATCGAATTCTGGATCGCCTTCCACGTTTCCTCATCGTGTTGACGCAGCCACTCCTCGCGGCGTCCATCCGGCTCGGTGAACAGCAGGGGCGCGGACGTGCTCACCCCATGCGTGAGCACCGGCCGCGTCAGGGTGGGTATGGAGCGGAAATAAAACACGCCATCCACGCGCAACACCTCGTAAAACCGCGCATATTTCCCGACCGCGGCATCCCACATCGCGACCTCCGTGCGGTCGTTATCCCAAACCGCGTATTGCTGCCAGTCGTTCCACACCGCCTCCAGTTCGCTGAGATCGGGCTTCGTGCTCAACGCGATCAGCGGTGGCGGCGTGTTGTCCTTGACCGGCACCTCGATGATTCGCGGGCCCGGTCTTGGCAGCAGCCAAACGAACCCCGCGCCCAGCACGAAACCCAGCATGAGCCACGACGGCGTCTTGGACAACCGGGACGGCGGCGGCGGCTTGGGTTCGTCCGCGTCCATGCTTCAAGCGCGGATCAGCGCCGCGACGGCCATCGCGTGCGTTTCGGTGTGCGATAGCGAAACCATGACTCCCGTGCCGCCGAGCTCGCGCAAGAGGGTCGCCGCCTTTTCATCCAGCCGCACCAGCGGCTCGTTGCGCGCGCCGTGGTAAACCGAGATCGAGGTCCAATCGAGGTGCGAACCGATGCCCGTCGTGAAGGCCTTCGACACCGCTTCCTTCGCCGCCCAGCGCGCGGCATAATGCTTGTGCGAAAACTTGATGCCGCTGCAATAGGCCTGCTCCTCGGCCGTGAACGTGCGGTTGAGAAACCGTTCGCCGTGGCGCTCGAGCACCCCGCGAATGCGCTCAACCTCGATCAGATCGCAGCCGAGCCCGAGTAACACGCCGCCGGGCGGCAAAGTGAAAGCCATCGCGCTCATGCGTTCATCCGCGCTTTCATTTCGCGCACCGCTTCGCCGATGCCCGTGAACAACGCGCGGCTGATGATGCTGTGGCCGATGTTGAGCTCGTGCAGATGCGGCAGCGCGCGCACCTCGGCGATGTTCACATAGTTGATGCCATGCCCGGCGTTGACGACGAGGCCACGATCATGGCCTAGCGCGCAACCGATCCGCAGGCGCTGGAATTCCGCCGCCCGCCCCGTGCCATAATACGCATTGGCGTAGGCTCCGGTGTGCAGCTCGATCCACGGCGCGCCCAGTTGGGCGGCCAACTCGATTTGCGGCTCATCCGGATCGATGAACAAACTCGTCTTGATGCCCGCCGCGTTCATCGCCTCGACACAGGACTTAACCCGCTCGTGGTGGCGCACGACGTCGAGCCCGCCCTCGGTGGTGATTTCTTCCCGGCTCTCCGGCACAAGGCATACCGAGTCGGGTTTCAGCTCCAAGGCCAGCTTGGTCATTTCCGGCGTGCAGGCCATCTCCAGATTGAGCCGGGTGGCGATGCACTCGCGCAAGCGCCAGATGTCGCGGTCCTGCACATGACGGCGATCCTCGCGCAAATGCACGGTGATGCCGTCGGCGCCGGCGCGCTCCGCTTCGAGCGCCAGCGCCACCGGATCGGGTTCAACCACGCCCCCGGCCGCCGCGCCCGACGCGCGGTAACGCGCCTGCCGGACCGTGGCGCAATGGTCGATATTCAGGCCAAGTAGAATCATGGATGGGCCAATAAAACCGAAATCTTGGGGGCAGGGAATCAGGAAAACGCGGGCTTGTGTGATTCTCCCTCCGTCGGCTTTCATGGCCCGCCACCCATGTCCTCTTCGGCGCCCAAACGCGAGAACCTGCTCGTCAACCTGATTTGCAACGTCGCCCTGCCCACCTTGGTGCTGACCAAGTTCAGCGGCGACCAAGCGCTCGGCCCCAATCTTGGGCTCGTCGTGGCCCTCGCCTTCCCGGTCGGCTACGGCGTGCAGGATTTCATCCGGCGGCGACGCGTGAATTTTATTTCCGCCATCGGCTTCGCCAGCGTGCTCATTTCGGGCGGCCTGGGCCTGATGCACCTGGACGGCTTCTGGTTTGCGATCAAAGAAGCCGCCGTCCCGTCCATTATTGGTGGCGCGGTCCTCCTCTCCATGCGCGCCAAACTGCCGCTCGTGCAGGAGATCCTTTACAACCCGCAAATCATGGATGTGCCGCGCATCGAGTCGCTCTTGGATGAACGCCGCACCCGGGCGGACTTCGCCCGACTCATGCGCGGCGCCAGCAAATTGCTCGCCCTCTCCTTCTTCGTCAGCGCCGGGCTCAACTACGGGCTCGCGCGCTACCTGCTCAAAAGTCCAGCGGGCACCGAGGCGTTCAACGCCGAGCTCGGCCAGATGCATCTGTGGAGCTGGCCCGTGATCGTGTTGCCCAGCATGGCCGTGATGATGCTCGCGCTCTGGCGCTTTATGAAGGGCCTGCAAGCCGCCACGGGGCTGACACTTGACGAGTTGATGCAACCGCAGCGGCAAGCCCCGGGCCCAACCCAAAAATAGCGGGCCATGCTCGTAGTCCACCTGCCTCCCAATCTGGCCGCTGCCATCCAGCGCGACGCCGTCCCGCTGCGCGTGGAGATCGATCTTAGTCGCCCGCCCGGTGCGGCGTTGTTGCCCGCCCTCGCCTTGCTGCAACGTTGGTGCGGCACCACGCAGCCGCCCAAATTCATCCAGCTTAGCCGCGCGCAATTGCGCGAACTCGCCACCGCCGCCGGCTCGTTGCCGGTGTTCGCCGAGAACGGCCGCCCCGGCCCGTGGCGCCACGCTCACCTGCTCGTCGATCCAGTGGCGGAAAAACCCACCGCAACCGCCCCATCGCCTCGACGCGCATCCTCTCGCGATCTAACCCCAGCGACCGTGGACGGTAGTGAGCACTTCCTCTCGATCACGCTACCCTCCCGCGAACACCCGGGCTACGGCTCGATGCTCGATTTCCTCAAGACGAGCGGGTTTTCCCTCGAGCCATCCAATCGCAAGTGGTGGCTGCGCGACCGACACAAGGTGCTCAATCTCCTCGCCGAACACGGCCACCGCCTGCGTGAAAACTTCGACATCGAGTTCACCCCCGGCTTCACCCAACGCACCGCCCATATTCAAGACGCACGCGTCAACGCCTCGGTTAAGTCCAGCGGAGCCGACTTTGTGCTCGATCTCGATCTACAGGCGGGCGATTCGCCCGAAGCCGCTGTCCGCGACGCCCTCGCAACCGGCCGCAACTACATCGAGCACCAAGGTCGTGTTTATCTGTTCGATCAAGATCACCTCGCCCGGCTCGCCAAGGCCCAGCGCGCTCTTTCGTCCGCGCCGCAGACCGGCGCCGCCGCGCACACCTCGCTGCGAATCTCCCGCGCGCGGGTGCCGGAGGCGCAGGCCATCCTCGACGAGCTCTCGCCGCATTTTCAACCCACTGCCGAGTGGGATGAGCGCAGCCACGCCCTGCGCGAACTCACCACGCTGCCGCCCGCGCCCATGCCACCGGAATTGGCGGCGCAACTGCGCCCTTACCAACGCCTCGGCGTAGCGTGGCTCTGGTATTTGCACCGCCAGAATCTCGGCGGCGTGTTGGCCGACGAGATGGGCCTCGGCAAAACCCTCCAAGCCCTCGCCTTGTTCGCCGCTCTGCCGCGTGACGCGGCCACCACGCGCCTCGTCGTCGTGCCGGCGTCGCTGCTGGAAAACTGGCGGCGCGAGTCCGCCCGCTTCACCCCGCAACTGCGAGTATTCGTCCATCACGGCAACCAGCGCCTGCGCGGTGCGCGGGATTTCGCCGGGCACGATCTCGTCATCACCAGCTACGGCACGCTGGCCCGCGACCGAAAAATATTCGCCGAAGTCGCTTTCGCCTGCGCCATCGCCGACGAGGCGCAACACATCAAAAACCGCCACTCGCAAAACGCCTCCGCCCTCCGCACCCTGCGCGCCACCACGCGCTTTGTGCTCACCGGCACACCGCTGGAAAACTCCTTCGACGACCTGCGCTCGTTGTTCGCCTTCCTCATGCCGGGCCTGATCGAGGTCATGCCCGCGGGCGCGCGCGGCGAGGAACGCGACTGGCACGACCAACGCCTGCGCCAACGCACCGCGCCCTACATCCTCCGCCGCACCAAACAATCGGTCGCGCCCGAGTTGCCCGATAAAATCGAGCAGGTGCTTTGGTGCGAGCCCACCCCCGGCCAAGCCGCCCTCTACCGCGAATGGCAGGAAAAATCCGAACGCGAGTTGATCGATCTCGCCGCCGGCGGTGCCAGCGAGGGTCGGCTGCGCATGGCCACGCTCACGCAGCTCCTCCGTTTGCGGCAGATTTGTTGCGACCCGCGACTCGTCGCCCCGGCATCTCCGGCGGCGGACTCCACCAAACTCGAGGTTCTGCGCGAACTGCTCGAGGAGGCCGTCGACGACGGACACCGTGTGCTCGTGTTTTCCCAATTCACCTCGCTGCTCGCCTTGCTGCGCCCGGAGCTAGACGCGCTCGGCCTCGCCCACTGTTATCTCGACGGCTCGATGTCGGCCCGCGACCGCCAAACATCGGTGGACCAGTTTCAAAACTCGCCCGACATCCCGCTGTTCTTGCTCTCGCTCAAAGCAGGCGGCACCGGTCTCAATCTCACCGGTGCCGACACCGTCGTGCATCTCGATCCGTGGTGGAACCCCGCCGTCGAGGCCCAGGCCACCGACCGCGCGCACCGCATCGGTCAAAATCGCACCGTCACCAGCTACAAACTCATTTGCGGCGGCACGGTGGAGGAGAAAGTCCTCGCGCTGCATGAGGAAAAACGCGTGCTGCTGGCCGGTGTTTTCGAAGCGAGCGACGCGGCCTCGGCGAAACTCTCTTTAGCCGATTTGCGCAGTCTACTCAGCTAGCCGACCTCAACCAGTCCGACCCTGATGTGATCAGCCAAAGGGACTGACGCTCACGGGCACGCAGGCTCAAAACCTCCCAAGACAAGGCCTTGACAGACCCAGCTGCACTCGTGAATTTCCTCGGCTCCACACGGCGGCCATAGCTCAGTTGGTTAGAGCACATGATTGTGATTCATGGGGTCGCGGGTTCGAATCCCGTTGGCCGCCCCATCTGTGGAGCCACTGCCTTTTCAATTAAGCCGAAACCCGGTTCAGGGTTCCTTTTAACCTTAACCACCGGGAGCTCAAATAACGCAGAGCTAGCACCTTGGCCGAAACCATTTTTGCATTCTTTGCGGCAAGGGTTCGATTGGTTGCGCCCAACCGCCAAGCCAGTCTGCGGATTGCCTTCCCCGACGGAATTCTACCACTCTCTGCCCCATGGGGGCATTTCTCTTCTGGCTCAAAAAGGCGGTTTCATACTGTCTCATGCCATTGCAAGCCAGCTTGGCGTTGCTCGTGCTTGGCGCGATTTTGCTGCTGCGTGGACGCCACCCGCGTTGGGGCAAACTCCTAATCTGCTTGGGCGTGCTCCTGTTGCTCGTGTGCGGCCATCGCCAAGTCGGCGAGCGCCTGCTCCGTCCTCTGGAAACCCAATATCTCCCCGTGCCAGAACTCGCCGCCGGGTATCCCCTGCCCATGGAACTCGCGCGATGCCGCTACATCGTTGTGCTTGGTGGCGGACACACCGACGCGGGCTTGTTGCCTGCGACCAGCCAACTCAGCGCCCACGCGTTGGGCCGGATCACCGAAGCCGTTCGCCTCGCACGACTGTTGCCCGAAGCCAAGCTCATCACCTCCGGACCAGGTTTGAATGACCATCCCACGCACGCGCAAATTCTTGCGCGCGCGGCGCAATCGCTGGGGGTCGCGGAGTCGCGTTTCATCTTGCTGGATCAAGGTCGTGACACCACAGGCGAAGCGGTCGCGGTGCGTGGCGTGGTGGGTGATGCGCCATTCGCCTTGGTCACTTCGGCCTGGCACATGCCGCGGGCCATGGCGCTGATGCGCAGGGCCGGGCTAAATCCCTTTCCTTGCCCGGCCGATTTTATCGCCATCCCGCCTGACAGGGTTCGCATGGAGGATTGGCTCTGGGGCATTGATGGACTTGAGAAAACCACTTGGGCAATCCGGGAACGGCTTGGCATGATCTGGGCGCGTTTACGCGGCCACGCTGCCGATTAGAACACGATGAAACGCTTTGGTGTCTGCCGATGCATAGAGATGCGCAGCCAGCATAGTGCGCCGGGATTGTTCGCGGCACCAAACGGCAAAATTCAGGACCGTCCTGTCGACTCGCGGACAAACTGTGGCTTAAGCCGGTTTCTTTCGTTCCACTAGCGCCAGCATCAGGTCGTTCTTTGAGATGCTGCCTAGCAGATTCCCCTCCGGAGCCACCACGGGCAAGCGTTGCACATCGGTCTGCAAAAACTGACCCAGCGCCTCCCCCAGCGCTTGATCCGGCCGCAACCGCGGAAAGTCCTCCCGCATGATGTCGCCTGCCAGCACCAACTCCGCCACCCCTGGCTCGCCCAGATAGGGCTTGATGTCGTGCAGTGACACCGCGCCGACAAACCGCCCTTCAGGCGTTGTCACATAAATATTGTTCACCCGCACCTTCAAAAATAGCTGCGCGATCTCGGCGAAACGCGCCGTCGGCAGGACCGTGGGCGGATCGGCCTTGATCAAGTCGCGCACCAGACCCGTTTCGAGCACCGTGTTCGGCTCCTCGGCCTGCTTGCGCTTCAATGCGTCACCATACAGTGAATGCGAATCGATGCCCCGCGCTGTGAAATAGGCCACCACGCTGCACAGCATCAGCGGCAAAATAATCTCATAACTGAGCGTCATCTCGAACAGCATGATGACGGCCATGACCGGCGCGCGGCTCGCCGCGGACAGAAACGCGCCCATGCCGACCAAGGCGAACGCCTGCGGATCAATTGCCGCCTGCGGCCAAACCGCCCCCACACCAGCCCCGAACAAATAACCGCCCGCCGCGCCCATGAACAACGTCGGCGTAAACACCCCGCCCTGCGCCCCCGAGCCCACCGACGACGCCGTCGCGAGCCATTTGCAGCACAATATGCCGATGAGCGCGACCCATGCGATCCGGCCGTTAAGGATATCCACGATCACCGCGTAGCCGTTGCCGCAGACCTCCGGCACGTTGATCGCAATCGCGCCCACCAGCAGGCCGCCGAGCGTCAGCCGCGCGATCAACGGCAACTTGGTTTCAACGAATAGCGACTCCGCCAACCGCAGCGATCTCAGGAAAAACGGCGCAAGCGCCCCCGCCGTGAGCCCCAGCACCACATAGGGCACCATCTCCAACGGCGTGTGCAGGTCGAACTTTGGCACCGCGTAAAGCGTGTCGGCGTTGCCGAGCACCTGCATCGTCAACGTCGCAGCCACCGATGCCGCGACCAAAGCACCCAAGCTCTCCATCGCAATCGTGCCGAGAATGATCTCAGCCACAAAAAACGAACCGCCGATTGGCGCGTGGTAGGCCGAGGCGATGCCGGCCGCCGCGCCACACGCCACCAGCAGGCGCAATTGCTGCCGCGAAAATTTCCGCCATCGGCCGAGCAACGACGCCAGCAAAGCGGCGAACTGCACCATCGGACCCTCGCGCCCAATCGAACCACCCGACCCAATCGTGAACAACGCGGCGGTGATTTTGACCAGACTCGTGCGCAGCGGTAGATTGCCGTCGCCGATCACGATCGCCTCCATGTAATCCGTCGAACTTCGACCCTTAAACAGACGCTTGCCGAGCATGAGCACCAACCCCGCGAGCAGGCCACCCGCCGCGGGCACGCCGAGCCGCGCCCACCATGGCAGCAGGCGCATGGACTCGATCACGCCCGCGTTGGATTTTGTCAGTATCTGGTGCACGCCCTCTGCGCACGCCGCGAACAGCAGCGAAGCCAGCGCGCCCATGAAACCCGCCAGCGCCGCCCACATGAGCGTGACCTGCCACTCCGTGGGTTGCAGCTTTTCGGCCAGCCACACGCGCCATCGCAATAAACGCAGCAATCGGTCCATCAGCAGCTTGGCTGGATCAGTCACCCGCTTCATCGCTGCAACGGAACTCCGTCGCCCCCGATCATCGCTCCATGATCTGTGCAGGCGTTTGGCGGCATGAAATTGGCGTCCACTCTGGGCTAACCGTAGAGTCGCGCGCGGCGAAAACAAGCCTGCGCGCGCTTCCCAAACACATTAACTCGCCACTTCGTCGCTGGCAGCTTGCTCCGGCGTTTCCGTCACCACCTGCTCCGTCAGTTGCACGAGACTGTGCAGCGAGGTGAAGTGCTGGCTCAGGTCGAAATCGCCACCGAGCCCGCCGACTAGGCGGTCGAACAGGTCTTTCTTGTCCACCTTCAACTCTTGAATGCGTTCCTCGATCGTGCCCGCCGTGACCATGCGGTAAACAAACACGGTGCTGGTCTGGCCGATGCGGTGCACACGGTCCACCGCTTGCGCCTCCACGGCGGGATTCCACCACGGGTCGAGCAGGAAGACGTAATCCGCCGCGTGCAACGTGATGCCGGTGCCCGCCGCCTTGAGCGAGACGATCATCGCGGCTGCGCCTTCGGCCGTCTGAAAATCCTGCACCGGTTTCTGCCGATCCAGTGTCATGCCCGTCAGGTCGAAGCGCGGCAGCTGCGGGTAATGTTCCGCCAGCGCGAGCTTCACGCGGTCGAGCAGCATGACGAACTGCGAAAAAATCACCGCCTTGCGTCCACTCGCGACCACCTCGGCCAGCTTTTCCATGAGCAGCATGATCTTGCCCGAATCGCTGAGCGGTGAATCGCGCCACGGCAGCATGTCCGGATCGCAACAGGTCTGGCGCAACCGGGTGAGCAGCGCGAGAAAGCCGAATGATTTGTCGCGCATGGCCGTGCCGACATCGTCGCCCAAGCGCACCAAGCCTTCCGAGCAGATGCGCGCGTATTCGGCCTTCTGCACGGCGGTCATCGGGCAGAGCAAATCCATCTCGACCTTGGGTGGCAGCTCCTGCGCCACCTCTTGTTTCGTGCGTCGCAGCAAAAACGGGGCGAGCTGCGCGCGCAGACGTTGCATGGTGCCGCCACGGTCGGTGGTGAGCGCGCTTTCAAACGCCGCGCGCGAACCGAGCAGGCCGGGCAGCAAAAACCGGAAAATGCTCCACAAATCGAGCTGGCGGTTTTCGAGCGGCGTGCCGGTGAGCACGATGCGGCGCTGCGCCCGCAGCGCGTAGCAGGCCTGCGCGATCTTCGCGTCGGGGTTCTTGATGAACTGCCCTTCGTCAAGCACCGCGTAGCCGAATTCCGTCTGTGGCAACAACTCGCGGTGTTTGCGCAGCTGCGTGTAGCTAGCCAGCCAGATGGCGTGCTCGCTCCGCCCGACGAAATCGTGGCCCGCCTTCAGCACCTCGACTTTCAACTCGGGATAGAATCGCGCGATCTCCTCCTGCCACACCGGCACGACGCTCGCGGGGCAAACCACCAGCGAGGGTTTGTCCGGCAGCGGGCGCAGCGCGAGCAGCGTGATGACTTGCAAGGTCTTGCCGAGACCCATCTCGTCGGCCAGCAGACCGTGGCAGCCGACCTCGCCCAGATGCGCAAGCCACTCCACGCCGCGCCGTTGATAAGGCCGCAGCAAATCCGGCAAAGCGGGCGGGGTCGACGACGCGGCGAGCACGCGCTGGCGCCACAGCTCGATCTCCGGCGTCAACGTGATCCGCAGGCGACTGTCGTTGAACAGTGAGAAAACCAGATAAGGCGGCAGTGGCCCCTCGCCGTGCGTATCCTTGAGAGTGCGCTGCCATGTGCGGTAACTCTCCCAACGCTCGGGCGCGAGCGTCACGATGCCCAGATTGGGCAAAATAACCGGCTGCCCGTCGCTCTTGAGCAGGGCCTTGATTTCGGTCGCGCTGAGCATGTTCTCGCCCGCGCGAAAAATCCACCGCAGGTTGAGCGCTGTGTCGCCCGCGCCACCGCGCGCCGCCATGGGCGCGCCCACCACCGCCTCGGCCACGGCCTCGATGTCGATGAGTCGCGTGCCCTTGAGCAGGTTGGCCGCCTTCTCGTCGAGTTCGGCGCTGAATAGTTTTTGCCACGCCGGCAGCGTGACTTTCAGAAATTTCGGAATCTCGACCAGCGACTCCATCAGGTAAACCCCCGTCTCCTGATTGTAGTGGAAATGCGCCTTGCGGGCGTAGGCGGCGAGGCCGATCAGCTTCGCGCGTTCCGCCGTGCTCACGTGGCCATTGCCATTTTCGCGCGACGCCGCGCCGAGGGCCGCGTGCCGCGTCTTGCCGTTGCCCTCGAGCCAGTAGGCTTGGAACGATAGCCCGCTGGTTTTGACGTTAAACACCAAGTGCAGGACGCGCTTGCGGCCCGCCTCCACGGCGGGCCTCACGATGCCGGGCGGTGATCCGGCCGCCGGGCTGTGGCCGTCGACGGCGTGATTGTGCCCGATGTGGCTGGAGCCCTTGAGATCCTCCGCCAAGGGCGGAATTTCGTCGGCCACCAATTCCTCGATCTCGTGCAGTCCGGCCACGGCCAGAGCCCGCGCCACCTCAATGTCGGTGCTGGACGAGCGGACCGAAAGCCCCCCGCTGTTCCACTCGATCACGGCATATTCGTCCTTTTTCTCGATCCGGCGGTGGATAATGGCGTCACGGTCGGTCAGCTCCAGCTCGCGCACCTCGCCCTCGCGGTAAAGCCGGCGGCCGTGTT
>JADLBI010000049.1 GCA_020847775.1 Opitutaceae bacterium | reverse complement strand
GCGGTCACGTCGCGGATTTCTCGCGTGAACCGCCGCGCGCGGAGCGCACGGCCCACCTCACCGCGTCAATATATTGCGCGTGGATCACTATTGAGGATTACGTATAGCAGAGACGAAAGCGGCGAAAGGCATGGGCCGATCTCGGAGCGACCCGCCCGGAGGTCGGGTCCTACCCGCGTCACTTCTTTCGGTAAGTCTCATTATTTCATGCCGCCCGGTTGAAAATTTTTGTGCCTTTTGCGCCTTTTTGTGGCCAAGTCTCTTTCATGCCCATCCGGCTCCACGACTCCCTCACCCGCACCCAGCGCGAACTCCAGCCCGCCCAACCCGACGGCGTCTTCCGCTTCTACAACTGCGGCCCCACCGTTTACGCCCCGGCCCACATCGGCAACTTTCGCACCTTCGTCGTCAACGACGTGCTCCGCCGCCTGCTCGAACTCGAGTTCGGCCCGGCCAAGGTGAAGCACGTCCGCAACCTCACCGACGTGGACGACCGCACCATCGGCCAGACCCAAAAGGAAAAACGTCCCCTCGCCGAGATCACGCAGAAGTGGACCGCCAAGTTCCACGCCGACTGCGCCGCGCTCAACTGCCTGCCCCCGCACGTCGAGCCCACCGCCACCGGCCACATTCGCGAGCAAGTCAGCATGATCGAGTGCCTCATGGCCAAGGGCAACGCCTACCGTGCCGCCGACGGCTCCGTGTATTTCAAGATCGAGTCCTTCCCCGGCTACGGCGGCCTCTCGCGCATCAAGGAACGCGAACTCAAGATCACCAACGCCGTCGCCGACGCCGACCACAAGGACTCCGTCTCCGACTTCGCCCTCTGGAAAGCCTACAAGCCCGAGGAAGACGGCGACGTGAAATGGCCCGGCCCCGCCGGGGCCAGCGAAGGTCGCCCCGGCTGGCACATCGAGTGCAGCGCGATGAGCAAGAAACACCTCGGCGACACCATTGACCTCCACACCGGCGGCGTGGACCTGCTTTTCCCGCACCACGAAAACGAAATCGCCCAAAGCCAGTGCTGCAACGGCACCACCTTCGCGCGCCACTGGTATCACAGCGAGCACCTCCTCGTGGACGGCACCACGATGAGCAAGAGCAAAGGCAACTACTACACCCTCTCCGACCTCACCGGCAAAGGCTACTCCGCGATGGCCGTGCGCTACGCCCTCCTCGCCGGCCACCCGCGCAAGCAACTCAACTTCACCCTCGATTCGCTCCACGCCGCCGAAAGCGCGCTCAAGCACCTGCGCGCCTTCCGCGCCGCGCTCGCACCGGTCGGCGGCGATGAAACGCTGTTCGCGCCCGTCTTCACCGCGCTGGCCGACGACCTCAACACCCCCGGCGCCCTCGGTGCCCTCTTCACCCTCGTCAACCGCGGCCCCGCCGGCGTCAGCCTCGCGGCCTTCGACCGCGTGATGTTCGCCCTCGGCCTCGACCTCACCGCCCCCGCTCCTGCGAAAACCGACATCCCCGCCGCCATCGCCTCCCTCGCCGAAAAACGCTGGGCCGCGAAACAAGCCAAGGATTTCGCCTCCGCCGACGCCCTACGCAAAGAACTCACCGCCGCCGGCTGGTCCATGCTCGACCGCAAGGACGGCTACACGCTGGAACCGGCCCAAAAGCAACCTGCTTGAATCTCGCGTAACCGGCCGAGGGTGGACCATGCGCTCCGTCGTGCGGTCATGCCGTGCGTTCGGTCTGGTAAAAAATCACTCGTTCATCGACGGCAACAAACGCGCGGGCTTTGTGGTGGCTGTGACCTTCCGCGGATTGAATGGCGCAAGTTTCAGGCAACCGAAGTGGATGCCGCCTTGCGCGCCCTTGCCCTCGCCGCCGGTAAGATGACCGAAGCCGCCTGCGCAGGATCACCCGATCTCGCCCCCGCTGAATTCTCCGCCGCTTCGCGGCGCAGCGGCTTGGTTCAACCAGCCACGCCATTGACGAGGCGTAGCTGAGCTGAAACGGTAGCCGTTACCCGCACATCCTGTGCATGAACATAGAAGATGACAATCCGCCGACCGCGCGTTTCACACTTCAACCCGGACAGTGGTATGCCGCGGTGATTACGGGCGACGAATTCGCCACCGAGCCCGATCTGGGCGATTACTCGCCCATCCGAGTTGATAGGATCGAGACACAGAACACCGGTCGGCGCTGCTTTCAGCTCCACTTCTACCACGCGAATTACCCAGAGGGCGTCCGCCACAAGCTCTACTCGCTACAGACGCTGGAGCGTGGCGCGCACTACCTTTTGGCGCGCAGCACCGATCACTCTACGCCTCGTCTCCTGCTCATTTACGCCATTTCGTGGCGGTGGCTTCAGGCGCATTTTCGCGTCGTGCCGCCGGGCGGCGACCGCGACATTCAACGCTGGCTTGCGACCCACGCCTGACGCCACACGTCCGCTGAGTTTTAGACTTTGCGCGGCCGCGCAGATTAATGACATGAGACCGCCCGCGAATAACATTACGGCGTGCCCGGAGATCGCGCCCTACCCACCGAAAATGCCAACTACAGGCCCATCGCTAGGGGGTATCTGGTATTACCTCCGGACGGTCCTTCAGCCCCTCAATAGGTCGGCGGCGTGCGCCAAGGCGCTCTTCGCGTTGCGATCGCCCAGCATTCGCGCCAGCTCGCCCAAACGCGCCTTCCGGTCGGCTTGAATGGGCGTGATAGTCACCTCCGCGCGGGCCTTGCTCTGATCTTTTTCCACCACCAGATGGCAGGTCCCGTGCGCCGCAACCTGCGGCAGGTGCGTCACACAAAGCACCTGGTGACCACCCGCGATCTGCGCCATTTTCTGGCCGACCACCCGGCCAATCTCACCGCCCACGTTGGCATCCACCTCGTCGAACACCAGTAGTGACACGCCGTCCAGGTCGGCCAGCACGGCCTTCAGCGCCAACATCACACGCGCGAGCTCACCGCTGGAAGCGATGCGACTGAGCGGCAGCGGTGCCTCGCCCACGTTGGGCGAAAACAAAAACTCCACCCCGCCATCGCCTTGCGGGCCGAGCTCGCCGGCCGGTCCGAGGCTGATTTGAAACTCCGCTTTCGCAAAACCAAGCTGGGCAATCGTCTTGGCCGCCGCCGCGGCAAGATGCTTCGCCGCCTTTTCCCGCAGCGCGCGTAACGTGGCGGCCGCGCGCTGGGCCTCGCGCCGCGCGTTTGCCGTCTGCTGCTCCAACTTGGAGAGCGCACCCTCGATGTCGCCTTGCTCGGCCAACTGCCGCCGCATCGCGTCCCGCGCCGCGGTCACCGCCGCCAGGTTGCCGCCATGCTTTCTTTTGAGGTCGAGCCATGTGTCCATGTTATCCTGCACGAGCTGCGCTTGCTCAGGATCGAACTGTAGTTGCTCCAGTAACTGGGAAACCTCATCCGCCACGTCGGCAAGCTCGGCCGACAAACTGGTGATACGCTCCGCCAGTGACACGCTTCCTGAATCGAGATCACGCAGCGTCTGCGCGTCGCGTAGCACCGCCGAAAGTTTCGCCTGCGCGCCTTCCTCGCCCGCCAGTCCTTCCGCCAACCGAGCGCCCAGTTCCGTCAATGCCTGCGTCTGGCTCACGCGCTGATAATCACGTTCGAGCTCGGCGACAAACTCAGTGGTGAGCTCCAGCGCATCCATCCGCGCGAGTTGGCCCTGCAAAAAATCCAACTGCGCGGGAGACAACCGCGTCTCGTGCCGCAGGCGTTCGCCCTCCGCCTCCAACTCGCGCCAGCGTCGGTAGTGCGCCTGATACGTTTCGAGCGTCGCGCCGCAACGGCCATGCAAGTCGAGCAACTCCAGT
Source organism: Opitutaceae bacterium (assembly GCA_020847775.1). GTDB lineage: Bacteria > Verrucomicrobiota > Verrucomicrobiia > Opitutales > Opitutaceae > Cephaloticoccus. The sequence goes on along the minus strand of JADLBI010000049.1, from coordinate 7,807 downwards.
TGGCAGCTCTCCTTCAGCAAACGACGCGGCTCACTCGGTCCGTGAAAATCCACCCACGTCTCGCCGATTTGCTGCAACGCGCCCAACGTCGCCAGACTGCCGTTGACCGTGATCTTCGGCGCTTTCTCGCGCGGTAGGCTGCGTTTGAGAATCAGCACGCCGTCTTCCGTCGGCGGCAAATCCAGTTCCGCCAACAGCGCGTCCATTCGCTGCGGCGCGGTGAAATACAAACTGGCCTCGACCTCACAACTGTCCGCGCCCTGCCGGATAATGGTTTTATCGGCGCGCTGCCCCGCCAACAGGCTCAGGGCGCCGAGTAATATACTTTTGCCCGCCCCCGTCTCGCCCGTGACCGCGGTGAACCCCGCCTCAAAGTCGAGCGCGACTTCCTCCAACAGGGCCAGATTGCGAATCCGCAGCGATTGCAGCATCCATCCATACGGCCTGAAAGTTTTCCGACTTTCAAGCGAGGTATGCGGCTCCACGAGTCGCGAGATCCTGCTCGGCATTTTTTCTTGCACAACGGGCGGCGGCTCGTGCTTACTCGCCGACTCGATTTTGCGGACCCTTAGCTCAGTTGGTTAGAGCGTTTCCTTGACATGGAAAAGGTCACTGGTTCGAGTCCAGTAGGGTCCACCATCATAACCGCGCAACTCATTGAAGGCGCGGTATTTTTATGCCCCGCGAGCAAACCAGGCGCGGGCGGTTTCCCGGTCGTCGCTGATTTGGTTTCGCAGGGCCGCGAGGTCTGCGAACTTGCGCTCCGCGCGAATGAAGTGGTGAAACGCCACGCGCAGCTCGTCACCCGCGCCAAACGGACAGTCGCCCAGCAAGTGCGCTTCAAGCACGGGCGTGCCGGTGCCGGCCACGGTCGGCCGCACACCGTAATTGGCCACGGCCGGGTGTGACTCCACGCCGTCCGCGCGTGATACACTCACGGCATACACGCCGAACCGCAGTCGTTGCCCCGGCTCCCATGCGAGGTTGAGCGTGGGAAACCCAATCTTCCGGCCGAGCGCCTGGCCGGTCTTGACGGGGCCCAAGGCATAATACGCATAACCCAGCAATGCGTTGGCTGCCTCGATGTCGCCAGCGGCAAGCCGGGCGCGAATTCGCGTGCTACTGACTGGTTCGCCGTCCGCAAACACGCGCGGCACCTCGGTCACACGCAGACCCAGCCGCGCCCCGTCGGCTTGCAACAGCGCGAAATCGCCCGAGCGCGCACGGCCGAAGCGCCAGTTCTCACCCACGTATATCGCGGCCAGCCCGGGCAGACCCTGTTGCAGACGCGGCAAGAATTCCTCCGCGGCCATCGCGGCGTAGGCGGTGGTGAACGGTTGGGTGATTACCACGGCCACGCCCAGCCCGGCGAGTTGACGCGCTTTGTCGCGCGGACTCAGCAGCAGGCGCACGGGTTCGCCGTGGGGCCGCAGCACTGCGCTCGGGTGCGGCCAAAACGTGAGCACAGCCGCGACACCGCGGTCGGCTTTCGCCGCCGTCACCGCCGCGTGGATCACCGCTTGGTGTCCAAGGTGCAAGCCGTCGAACATGCCGATGGCCAGATGCAACGGGCCGCGCGGCAACGAGCCGCCCGCCAGGCCTTCGATCTGCCAATCCGCGCTCACAGGGCCACGCTGGGCGCCGCTTGGTGAATCGGTATCAGGCGCGGCGCGATTTCGCCGAGCGGCATCGCCAGCAACGCGTCCAGCGTCAGCGCGTCGGCAAGTTTGAATTGGCCGCTGGCGGTGCGACGCAAGGCCGCGAGATGTCCGCCACAACCCAATTTTTCACCGAGATCGTGCGCGATGGTGCGCACATAGGTACCTTTGCTGCAGCGCAGGCGGAAATCGCAGCGCGGCAAGGCGTAGCCCGTGAGCTCGAACGTCGATACGCGAATGAAACGCGGCTCGCGTTCCACCTCGTCGCCTTGGCGCGCTTTCGGGTAGAGCGGCACGCCGTCGATCTTGATGGCCGAATACATCGGCGGCAGCTGGTATTGGTCGCCGAGAAAACCCGCCATCGCCTGTTTGAGCGCGGCTTCGGTCAGCGGAGGCACGGGGCGCGTCTCCATCACCCGTCCCTCGGCGTCCTGCGTGTCCGTGGTTTTGCCGAGCTCGATGGTGCCGGTGTATTCCTTGTCGAGGCTGATGAGGTATTGGGAGATGCGCGTGGCCTTGCCGATCAGCATGACGAGCAGGCCCGTGGCCATGGGGTCGAGTGTGCCGGCGTGGCCAATCTTGCGCGTCTTCAATTTGCCGCGCAAGCGTGCGACCACGTCGTGCGAGGTATGATCCGTCGGCTTGTCCACCAAGAGGACGCCGTTCAATTCCTGATTAATGCCTGTCATGATGCGTCGTTCGCGCTGGTCGAGATCGCCGTCAGTTGCGCGGTAATTTCGGCCACCAGTGCCGGGTAAAACTCGGAGGTAGGCAAAGCCGTGGTCAGGCCTGCGGCGCAGGCGTGGCCGCCGCCGTTAAACCGGCCGGCGATGCGGTCCACGCGGCAGGCGGGATTCTTGGCCCGCAGGCTCGCCTTCACCCCGCCCGACTCGCGCTCCTCGATCAGCACGCCGACCTCCACGCCGTCAATCAAACGGGCATAATCAACCAAGCCTTCCGTGTCCTCCGCATCCGAGCCAGTCGCCGCAAAGACGCCCTGCGACAACAAACCGATGCAGACTCGACCGTCGGCTTCAAACTTGAGCGAACGCAGAAACGACTCCAGCAGGCGCAGTTTGCCGATGGATTCGCGTTCGTAGAGCTCGTAACCCGCCTCCGCCGGGCGCGCACCCCGGGAGAGCAATTCGGCCGCGAGCATAAACGTGCGCCGCGAAGTCGAGTGGTAACGGAACTGCCCGGTGTCGGTCAAAATGCCTGTGTAGAGCGCCTGCGCCGTTTCGGCGTCTATCGCCAACTCCAGGTCGAGCGCGACCCCGGCCAAGATTTCCGCCGTCGCGGCCGAGCCCGCGTCAATAAAATCGTGCTCCGCAAAACCCCGGTTCGAAAGGTGGTGGTCAAACACCGCCAGCGGCCGGGGAAACGCCTTGCTCAGCCGCACGCCGCAGCGCGCCGCATCGGCGCAGTCCACGTAGATCGCGGTGTGGTCCGCCGCCACCGGCAGAATCTCTTCCGCCGGGAGCACGAGAGTCTGGCGCGCGAGAAACCGCAGTCGTCGCGGCACAGGATCACCATTGACGCAAACCGCATCGACCCCGGCCGCCGTCAAGATGCGGGCCAGCGCCACTTGCGAACCAATGCAATCACCATCCGGACGCGCGTGGCCGATCACCGCGACTTTGCGCCGACGCAGTTCCGGCAACAAGGCGCCGAACCGGGCGGAAAACTCGGGATAAAACGATTCCTTCATGATTCCTCCCCGGACGGTGGATGATCCAGTTCATCGAGCAACTGACCGAGCCGGGCACCACGCTGCGCCGATTGATCCAGCACATAGGTGAGCTTGGGCAGAAACTTTAACACGATGCGGCGGCTGAGCTCGCGCCGGATCGCGGCGGACTGCTGGCGCAACCAGCGCAGGCGACCGGTCACATGGGTTTCGTCACCCACGATGGAAACAAACACGCGCGCGTCGCGCAAATCGGGCGCGACTCGCACCTCGGTGACGGTCAGGGTCACCGCCTCGGTTTGATGGTGTTTGCGCAGGATGTCGCTCAGCTCGCGCTGCAGGAGCACGTTGACTCGCAGGGTGCGGTTGCTCATGGCGGATTATGGAAAGGGCGACGGCTGGGCGCGCCGCCGGTTTACAGCGACGCCCTGACTTTCTGCACCTCGTAGCATTCGATGACATCACCGACCTCGTAGCCGTTGAAGTCGTCGAGTTTGATACCGCACTCGAGGCCGGCGCGGACCTCGTTGGCGTCGTCCTTGAAACGCTTGAGCGTGCCCACGCGCCCCTCGTGCACGATCTCCTTCTTGCGCCGCAGGCGCGCGAGCGCATTGCGGGTGATCTTGCCGTCGGTGACGAGGCAGCCAGCCACGAAGCCCTTGGCCAGCGGAAACACTTGCCGGACCTCGGCGCCGCCAAGCTTGACCTCCTTGAGGTCGGGCTCGAGCAGGTCGGCCATCATCTCGCGCACCTTGTCGCCGAGCTCGTAAATAATCTCAAAGGTCTCGATGCGCACGCCGTGGTGTTTGGCGAGCGGTGTTACACCGTTTTCAAGTTTGGTGTGGAAGCCGAGGATGACGGCCTTCGACGCGCTGGCCATGAGCACATCGTTCTTGGTCACAAGGCCCACATCGTCGGCCACGATATCCAAAGTAACCTTGGCGCTGTGGATGCCATCGAGCACGTTGCGCACCGCCTCGGTCGAACCGAAGACGTCGGTCTTGATGATGACCTTGAGGCTGGTAGCCTGAGTGGCGGCGATGTTGGCGAACAACTGTTCGACTGAAACTTCCTTGGGGGCGGACGCGGCTTGCGAAGCGACCCGCTTGAGCCGCTGCGTTTCTTCCTCGGCAAGCTGTTCGGCTTCGCGGGGATTTTTAGCGACCTTGAAGGTCGCGCCGCTTTCGGGCGTGCCGGACCAGCCGATGACGCGCACGGGCGTCGAGGGTGGCGCGGCTTTCACGTTGCGACCTTGGTCGTCAAACATCGCGCGCACACGGGCGAAATACGGCCCGCAGACTATCGCGTCGCCCACCTTCAAGGTGCCGCGTTGCACGATGAGCGTGGCCATGGGGCCGCGGCCGAAATCGATCTCGGACTCGACGATGATGCCGCTGGCGCCAGCCTTCGCGTTGGCCTTCAACTCGAGCATCTCGGCCTGCAGCGTGATCATCTCGAGCAGGGTATCGATACCGTCGCCCTTGAGGGCGGAAACTGGCACGGTGACGGTCTCGCCGCCCCAGTCTTCCGGCGCGATGCCGCGCTGCTGCATCTGGTTTTTTACTTGGTCGATGTTGGCGCCCTTCACGTCGGTTTTGTTGATGGCGACGATGAGGGCGACGCCAGCATTCTGCGCATGCTTGAGCGCCTCGTCGGTCTGCGGCATGAAGCCGTCATCTGCGGCGACCACGAGCACAGCGACGTCGGTGACGTTGGCGCCGCGCGCGCGCATCTTGGTGAACGCGGCGTGGCCGGGGGTGTCGAGAAAGGTGATTTTGCCGCCGTTGTGATCGATTTGATAAGCGCCGATGTGCTGCGTGATGCCGCCCGCCTCACCCGCGACAACGTTGGCTTTGCGAATGCGGTCCAGCAACGAGGTCTTGCCGTGATCCACGTGGCCGAGGATGCACACGACCGGGGGGCGTGGCTCGAGATTCTTTTGCTCCTCGGCTTCGGCGTCGGCCTTTTTCTTCTCTTCTGTCGGCGGCGCCACGACCGGGTCGCCGCGATGCTTGATCTCAAGCATGAAGCCGTGCTTCTCGGCCACGGCAACGGCCACGGCCTCTTCGATGGTCGAGTTCATCGAAGCGAAGCCGCCCTGCTGGTTGAGTTCAGAAATGAGCTTAAACGGCTTCAGACCCAACGAGGCCGCGAAATCGCGCACGATGATCGGCGGCTTGATTGTGATGAGCTTGATTTCGCCAGAAGCGACTGGGGCAACCGCGATCGGCACGAGCGGCGGCGGCTTGGGTGCGGCGACCGCAGTGGGAATCGGCGGCGCGGGAGGCGCGAATGCAGCGGGGCGCGGCGCCGGCGGCGGGGCGACCGGCGGGACCTTCACCGGCGCGGGGGCGGATACCACCGGTGGAGGTATGGACGCTGGCGTAGTAGGACGTGCGGGGGCCTTGCCGCCAATCACCGGTGGTGCCGGCGGGCGTGGCGGCGCAAACGGCTTGGGTGCCAGCACCACGGGCTTGGCGGCTTCCGCGGCCTTCTCCGCCTTCTCGCGCGCGATGTCGCTGGCGCTTTTGACAAACATTCCGACGGGCAACTTGACCTGCGGCGCCACGGGTGTTTCCACCGATTCGACGGCGGCCACCGCCACCGCATCGGCAGGCGCGACCTCGGCCACTTTGAACTCGTTCACCAACGCATCCGCCGAGATGTTATCGATCGTGCTGGAGACGCTTTTTACGTCAAAATTACGCTCCTTGAGCAGGGTCAACAATTGCTTGTTGTCCATGCCGATCTTCTTGGCGAGTTCGTGAACGCGGATGCTCATCAGTAATTTGTCGGGTGTTCTTGGTCAGGCGGAGCGCGGATTATTTATGGGCCGAGACGCGGGTGATGATGTTTTGGGCATCCTCCGGAGAGAACCCTGCGTCCACTAGATCGCCCTCTTCCACGCCTTCGAAGGCGCCGGGGGAATTGATGCCCATCTCGACCAGACGGCCCGCGCTGGTCGCGTCGAGGCCGAAGGTGGACACGAGTAGGTCAATCGCGGTTTGCACCGGGTTGTCGCCCATGGCTTTAAATTCCTCGATGTCGAGGCGCCAGCCGATGAGACGCGAGGTCAGGCGCGCGTTCTGGCCCTTGCGGCCGATCGCCACCGCGAGATCGTCGGTCGCCACCTTGAGCAAAATGCGGTGGCTGGCCTCATCGATGATGATGTCGCGCGGCACCGCCGGCTTGAGGGCTTCGATGATCATTTCGCGCGGGTCGGCAAAGTAGCGGATGATGTCGATCTTCTCGCCGTTAAGTTCGCGCACGATCGTCTTCACCCGCGCGCCGCGCGCGCCGACACAGGCACCGACCGGATCAACCTTCGGGTCCGCGCTGGTGACGGCGATCTTGGTGCGGTAGCCGGGCTCACGCGCGAAGGCCTCAATCTTCACCGTGTTGTCCGCGATCTCGGTGACTTCGAGTTCGAACAAGCGGCGCACAAATTTCGGGCTGGAGCGGCTGAGCACGATCTCGGGGCCGCGCGGCGTGGAATCAATCGCGAGCAGCAGACAGCGAATGCGATCGCCGGGCTGGTATTCCTCGCCGGGGACTTGTTCGCGCGCGTTCATGACGGCCTCGGCCTTGCCGAGGTCGATGAAGAGGTCGCCGCGTTCGCGGCGGCGCACGGTGCCGGTCACGACATTGCCGACCTGATCCTTGAAATCGTCGTAGATGCGATCCTTCTCATACTGGCGCAGCCGTTGCATCACGGCTTGGCGGGCGGTTTGCGCGGCGATGCGCCCGAGGGAGGACGGATCGATTTCCTTTTCGACGACCTCACCGAGCTGCGCGGAGGGGTTGATGGCCTTGGCCTTCTCGATGTGGATTTCGGTCCGCGGATCGCTCACCGAATCCACGACCTTGAGTAGTGCCCAGGCGTGCATCTGGCCGTTCTTCTCGTTGATCTGGATCTTCAGTTCCTGACCCGAGTTAACCCCTTTCTGGGCGGCCGTTTTCAGAGCATTGGTAATCGTGGCGATCATGTCGGCCCGACCGATCCCCTTCTCCTTCTCCATGTATTCAAGGACGGATAGTATTTCGCTGCTCATAGGTGTGTATTAATGGGAAAAAAAAAGCGGGCCGCAGGGCCCACTTTTTGAAAGTGAGTAATAAAAGAGGGGAAAACGTATTTTTCGCGCGCGGCGCTGTCAAGCACCCAGCACTAGATCGGCAGATCAACGAGTTACGTCAGCGCCCCCTCAATTGTGATGCTCCAGTCCAGCAGGCCTTGCGCGGCACCTTGGCAAAATGGCATCGCTGCACCGGCAATTTCCCGGCGCGTGGCCGCGACATTGCCGGGCAAATCACCCGCCCACCAATGCCACCACAATCCGGCAAGATCGCGGTTTTGCCGGGCGGCCAGCAGTGGCAAAAAGGCGTCGCACATCAAAGTATCCAATCGCGCGCCACCAATCGCACCACCGCAGACCCCGACCGCGATCTGCTTCCTGATCACGGC
>JADLBI010000048.1 GCA_020847775.1 Opitutaceae bacterium | reverse complement strand
GGTTGGCGACCGCGCGGAGGCGGGCCTGTTATTCACGAGCGGCAGCTCTGGCGAACCCAAGGGCGTCGCGCTCACCCACCGCAACATTCTGGCCAACTGCGCGCAGGTGTCCTCGCTTTCGGTGCTGCCGGAGAGCGCGTCGCTATTGGGCTGCCTGCCGGTGTTTCATTCATTCGGCTTCACCATCACGCTGTGGTATCCGCTAATTCGCGGTTGTCTTGTGGTCACTGTGCCGAGCCCGCTCGACACCCGGAAAATCATCGATGCCATACACGAGGAGCAGGCCACGGTATTGATCGGCGCGCCGACGTTTGTGCGACCGATTCTGCGCCGCGCCAAGCCTGGCGAGTTGAAATCGTTGGAGCTGGTCGTCACCGGGGCGGAGAAGCTGCCCGACGATCTTTATCAGGCCTTTCTCGAGCAATTTCACCTCGAGATCATGCAGGGCTACGGGCTCACGGAAACCACCCCGGCGAGCAACATCAACCAGCCACATCCACCGGTCACCACCGCCACGGCGGAGCCGCAGACCGGTGGGCGGGCGGGCTCGGTCGGCCGGTTATTGCCCGGCATGACGGTGCGCATCGTGCATCCGGAAACCGGTGAGGAGGTGCCCTTGGGCGATCAGGGCATCGTGTGGTTTCGCGGTGCTAATGTTTTTGGCGGGTATTTGAACGACGAGGAGAAAACCCGCGGCGCGTTTCAAGACGGCTGGTTTGTGACCGGTGATCTGGGGCGGCTCGACGACGAGGGCTTTTTGTTCATCGAAGGACGGCTTTCGCGGTTTTCCAAAATCGGCGGCGAGATGGTGCCGCACGGCACGATCGAACAGCGCATTGTCGAAGCGTTTGGCTGGGCGGGTGAAGAGGGCTATTGCGCCGTAGTGATGGGGGTGCCCGACGTCACGAAGGGCGAGGCACTGGTGTTGCTTACCACACGAGATGTCACCAGCGAACAATTGCGCGAAAAGCTCCTCGCGGACGGGTTGCCCAGCCTGTGGATACCGAAAATTATCCACCGGATGACGGCCATCCCCGTGCTGGGCTCGGGCAAGCTTGATCTCAAGGGCTGCCGCGAGGCGGCGCTGGCGGCGGGTGGCGAGACTCCCGTGTCCTTCAAACCCTGAGCTTCTGACTGGTGTGCCTGATCTCGCCCAAGCGATGGATTCGGTAATTTCCCCCATGCAACTCACCACCCAACAAATCGCATTCTTTCAAACCCACGGTTTCATCGCGTTCCCAGGATTGCTGAAGGACCGAATAGAGGAAATTATCCGAGAGTTTCATGCCATTTTCAAAACGCGGGGCGGCGGGCACGATGGCCTCCCGCATGATGGCAGCAAGCGTTCGTGCATCGTGCCGTTTCTCGATCAAAGCGCGGTGCTGTGCACCTTGCTCGACGACCCGCGCATTCATGGCATCGCGGCTTCGTTGCTCGGCGATGACTTTAATTACATGCCGAGCGACGGAAATTTTTATTCCGGCGATACCGGCTGGCACTCCGATGGTTGGCACCGCGAAACCATGCATCTCAAGATCGCGTTCTACCTCGATCCGCTGACGCGCGACACGGGATGCCTGCGGGTGATTCCCGGCAGCCATCGCATCGGCGACAAGTTTGCCGACGACTTGCAGGCGCAGTTGAGCAAATCGGGAAAACTTTGGAACGTGGAAGGTCGCGATGTGCCGGCCATCGCGCTGGAGACGAATCCCGGCGATATTTTGGTTTTTAATCACAACACGAAACACGCGGCGTTTGGCGGTAGCGGGTATCGGCGCATGTTTACGATGAACCTGTGCCAACGTTATCCCGAGGCCCGTGTGCAGGAGTTGCGCGATTACCTCAACGGCGTTTCCCGTTTCTGGGTCGAACGCGCCTACGGTGAAATCATGATGAACACCGCCGGGCCGGACCGCTTTCGGCACCTCGAACAAGTCATGGCCAACGACGGTCACATCGCCGAGCTCTCGCGCAAAGCCCGGGAGGCAATGGCGGAACCGTCACGCGGGTAACGCTCCGGGATTGACGGGCGGGCGCAGCAACTCTGCTTGCAGGGTTGAGCAGGGTATCGCGCTCCTGCGCGGCGTGATGTTATTTACGGCAACAGGATTAGCCCGCATACACCCTAAGCCACACTTTCGGGCTACGCCCTCAAGCGCGGCTACGGTAGCAGCGTTGGAACGTAGTGACAACGTGGCCCCAATAAACCACAGAGCATGAAAAATGCGGTCAGCGCACGACGCGGGCGCTGCCGCCGCCCATCGTTTTTTCGACTTCCTTGCGCGTGGCCATTGAGGTGTCGCCCGGCGTGGTCGAAGCGAGCGCGCCGTGGGCCGCGCCGTAATCGACGGCTTTCTGCGGGTCGTTGAATTGCAGGAAGCCGAATTGCAGGCCGGAGGCGAACGAATCGCCGCCGCCGACACGGTCGAGGATTTCGAGACGCGGATACTGGCGGCTTTCATGGAATTTACCCTCGTGCCAGAGAATCGCGCTCCAGTCGTTGACCGTGGCGGTGTGGACGTGGCGGAGCGTGGTGGCGGCGACCTTGAAGTTGGGGAACTCGCGCACGGCGGTTTCGATCATCGCCTTGAAGGCGTCGGTTTCAATGTGCTTGAGATCCTCGGCGCCTTTGACGGCGAAGCCGAGCGAGGCGGTGAAGTCCTCCTCGTTGCCAAGCATCACATCGACGTATTTCGCGATCTCGCGGTTGACCTCCTGGGCCTTTTTCAAGCCGCCGATGGTTTTCCACAACGAAGGGCGGTAGTTGAGGTCGTAGGAAACGATCGTGCCGTGCTGCTTCGCGGCCTTGACCGCTTCAATCGTGAGCTCGGCGGTGGTGGCGGAGAGCGCGGCGAAAATGCCGCCGGTGTGAAACCAGCGCGCGCCGAGTTTGCCAAAAATGTGCTCCCAGTCGAAGTCGCCGGGCTTGAGTTGCGAGGCGGCGGTGTTGCCGCGGTCGGGCACGCCGACGGCGCCGCGGATGCCGAAACCGCGCTCGGTGAAGTTGAGGCCGTTGCGCACGGTGCGGCCGATGCCGTCGTCCTCGCGCCACTTGATGAAGTCGGTGGCGACGCCGCCCTGCATGACGAAATCCTCGATGAGATGGCCGACCTCGTTGTCCACAAACGCGGTGCAGACGGCGGTTTTGAGGCCGAAGCATTTGCGCAGGCCGCGCGAGGTGTTGTATTCGCCGCCGCCTTCCCACGCGGTGAACTCGCGGGCGGTGCGGACGCGGCCCTCGCCGGGGTCGAGGCGGAGCATGATCTCGCCGAGCGAGACTTGATCGAATTGGCAGGCGGAGGCGGGTTTGATCGGGAGGCTCATAGGATAGGGAGAGTGGGAGTTAAGCAGGAACGAAAATAGAATCGACCCCCTGCGCCGCGGTCAACCATGCGAATCGCGGCCATCCGAATGTTCGTATTACGAACATTCGGGGCAGGACTGGGGCGGGAAAATGTGATTGGCGGGTGGTTGGCGATTGTGAGAGACCGGGGGGGTGAGTAAGCATAGCCAAGCCACCCGCGCGCTCAAACGTCGCCTCGGCCCCGCGGTCGATACGTCCGAGCAGGGCTGCTGGGCGGCGTCATTCGATAGCAGCAAGATTTCGTTTCTGCCCGAGGCGGTCATCACTCCGCGCAAGGAGGCGGAAGTGGGCGTGGTTTTGACGTTGGCGAACCAACATCGCGTGCCGGTGACAGTGCGCGGCCGGGGCACGACCTTGATGGGCTCAGCCGCGCCCATCGCAGGTGGCTGGGTGATCGACATGCTGCGGTTGAACAAAATCAAGATCGATGACGAGGCCGGCATGGTGCACGCGCAGGCCGGGGCGAAAACCGGTGAAGTGCAACGCGCGGCGGCGCAGGCGGGCTGGTTTTACCCGCCGGATCCGTCGTCGAAGGAATTCTGCACGATCGGCGGCAACATCGCCTGCAACGCGGGCGGGATGCATGGCGGCAAATACGGTGTCACGCGCGACTTCGTGATCGCGTTGCGCGGCTTTCTGCCGACGGGCGAATTGGTGGAGTGGGGCACCGCGACGAAAAAATACGCCGCGGGCTTCAACCTGCGCGATTTGTGGATCGGCAGCGAAGGCATGCTCGGAGTAGTCACCGGCGCGGTCTTAAAACTCGTGCCGGCGCCCGCCGCGCGTTGGACTCTACTCACGGCGTTTGCCGATGAAACGCAGGCGATTGCGGCGGCGCGCGCGCTGTTCCGGCTGCGGGTGCAACCGGCGATTTGTGAATTTCTCGATCGCGAGAGCGTGGTGTGCGCGGAGCGCGCGACAGGTCGGCCGGTGTTCACGGGGCAGCCGAATCGCGCGGTGATTTTGTTGGAACTGGCCGGTGCGGCCAGCGAGGTGAAGGAAGTGTCGAAAGTCGTGCTGGACTGGGCGAATGAACATGCCCTCGCGCATCGCGCCGCGCGCAACCGCGATGAGGCGGAACAGCTCTGGCAAGTGCGCCGCAAATGCTCCGGCGCGATGTTCGAGCTCGGCGACACCAAGCTTAATGAAGACATCGTGATTCCGATGCGCGCTTATGGAAAATTCATGACGTTTCTCGCGGGCTTGAAAAAAACGTCTCGGCTGGCGATCCCGACCTTTGGGCACTTGGCCGATGGCAATCTGCACGTGAACATCATGTTTCACCGGGCCGATGCGGATGAGTCGCGGCGGGCCGAGGCCGCGGTGGAGAGATTGATGCAAACCGTCGTTTCACTCGGCGGCGCGATTTCCGGCGAGCACGGCATCGGGCTCGCGAAGACCCCGTTTTTGCGCATCCAGCATTCACCGGCGCAGGTCGCCGCGATGCAGGCGGTGAAGCGCGCGCTTGATCCCAAGGGGATTCTCAATCCCGGCAAGATGTTCGAAATCTACGAAGTGTGGAAGCAGCCGAAGTTGGCGGTCCATCTGCCGTGGGATCACAAGTGAGCAAGGATGGGTTTGGCCGCAAACAAGCGCGGGTGAAGCAGAACAGGATTTCAAGGTAGGGGCCGATCTCCGAGCGGCCGGGCAATAGATAGACCGCTGGACTGAAAGGTAGGGGCCGTTGTCCCCAACGGCCCGCGGTTTGCCGCACAAAAGGGCGGTTAAGGATAACCGCCCCCTACCGGTGCCAGAATCACAGATGCTCTTCGTAGGTGATGTCGATCTTGGCGGTGAAGGCCTGCTGTTTGGCGGCGCCTTGGAAGCGGATGCTGTGCGTGCGTTCGTCGTAGACGTAACCGTTCTGCGCATCGGCGGCCACGGGTTGGCCATCCACCAGCACCTTGATGCTCTTCTGATAGAGCGTGGCACCGGGCGTGACGGGTTCGAGTGCGACCGCCACAGTGTTGGCGATGCGGTCGCCGAGCGCGGCGAGCGGCGCGGAGAAGTCGCTGTTGATATTGAGCACGGTGCCGCCGGTGAGCTCGGCGGCGCGGCGGTGCGAGATGTTGTTGGGGGAAACGACGGCGTTGATCTCGAGCTTCCCGCGCTGGT
>JADLBI010000047.1 GCA_020847775.1 Opitutaceae bacterium | reverse complement strand
TAGCGGTATTCACGGCGCTTTTTATCGTAATAGCGCGACTGCCAAATCTCGGGGTAGGTTTGTTGATACTTGGGGAACACGTAGCGGAAGTTTCCCGCTCCTTGGCCAAAAAGCAGATCCGATTGGGCGAGGTCGAGCGTCGCGCGGGCGGCTAATTGGCGGGAAATGATCGAATAAAACTCGTCCTCCTTTGTCAGTCGCTCGAACTTGCGCCAGACCGAGTCGGTGTTGAATGAAACCACACACAGGGCGAGGAATCCGACGCCGAGCAACGCGGTGAGCACTGTGACCAAGGGCGGGGGTCCGCCTTCGCGGCGGAAAAAGAGACGCAGCGTGTAACCGAGCCCGGCTAGCAGCAGCAAACAAGCGCCGAGCACGGTGGCCGCGCGGGCGTAGGTGAAGGCGAGGGCGGTGAACACAATCAGACTGAGGAAAACATAAATCATGCCCGGGTGGGATTTGCGCAGTTCGCGTTCGGCCCGCACCATGTGCCACCAAGCCAGCCCCAGGCAGGTGGCAATGATTAGTATGAAGAAGGCCCCGGCATGGTTTTTATAGACGAAGCTGCCTGCGAAGTAGCTCGCGGGCGCGTCCCATAGCCAGAACAGTTTTTTGGTTCCCGTGAGGCGTTGGAGCAGCACCACGAGCGCGAGCACCGCGCCGTTCAAGGCGACGACGTTGAGCAGGAGGCGGATGGACTTGCGCCGGGTGATGCCCACCCAAAGCGCGCAGACCAGAAACCAAGGCGTGGCCTGAATCAGCAGCGTGCGCCAGCCGTTCATCATTTCCATCGGCGCGTTTTTGATGCCGTGTGGCAGCCACTGGATATGGTCGATCGGCATCACGCCCCAGAGGTTGCCGAGGCGAAAGAACTCCCACGCGGGGTTGTGGAGCTGTATGAGCACATAGCCGAAGTAGGCGAGGCCAAGCCAGAAAAACGGGAAGCGCCGGAGCTTTGGCCACATGATGAGCCGCAGGTTGCCACCGGCGTGATGGAGGTCGGTGTAGCGCCGTGGCAGCAGGGCCAAAATGAAGGCGAGCAATCCCAAACCCGCGGCCGCGAATTGCGCCCAGAGCCGCATGCCGCCCAGTGCCCAGGGCAAGAAGATGAATTGCGCGATCAACGTGACCAGCAACGCTTTTTCCCAGCCGTGCAGGCGGTAAACTTTGTCATGGCCGCCGCCGGAACGAAATGGATGGCGGCCGGCTTGGCGCGTGGTGGTGTGCACGGTGGAGCAGTGTGGCGGGCGACGGAGCGCGGGCAAGTCTGCGTTCGGCACCCGTTCAGCACCGCTTGCCCGTCTTGCCGCGGTCCGAAAAGGGCTAGCGTTGCCGCGCGATGGCGGGGCAACGCGCCGTTGCAGTCAGGATGATAAACCGCAAACTCGGGCGCATGAAAATACCCCGTTCCCTGGTTTGGATGTTGGTGTTGACGGCTTCTGCGGCCGCGCTGTTTGCGCTCGAACCGCCCAATCTCACGCCGGCGAAGCAGGCGGTCGTTTTGTATGCGGACTCAGGGGAATATCTGCGCGATCTGGCCGTGGTCTCCGGCTACGCAAACGATTGGATCACGGCTCGGGCCGCGCTCAAGCGGCCGGATGAGAAGCTCGCGCTGGTGCTCGATATTGACGAGACGGCGCTCACCAACCTCGAGCACATGAAGGAAATGGATTTTGGCTACATTCCGCACTTGTGGGATGAGTGGGTGGCGCACCATCACGCGCCGGCGATCGAGCCGGTGCTCGCGGTTTACCGCCAAGCGCGGCGGCTGGGGGTCGCGGTGTTCTTCATCACGGGTCGCCGTGAGAAGGACCGCCCCGGCACCGAGAGCAACCTAGTGGCCTCAGGATATGGCGGTTATGAGCAACTGTTACTCAAGCCGGACGCCTTTAAGGAGACGACGCAGTTGTTCAAAATCGCGTCGCGGGAAAAAATCCAGCGCGATGGTTGGACCATCATCGCCAACATGGGCGACCAACAGAGCGATCTCGACGGCGGCGCGGCGGAGCGGACCTACAAGCTGCCCAATCCGTTTTATCTGATCAAATGACGCGATGATGGCGCAACATGCTCAGACGTGTCGCGCCATCAAAACTGCGCGCTGGCGAGCTCAGCGAGTGGGCTGCTGGGCTTGCACTTCGTCGAGGCGTTTCTCGATCGCGCCCATCTTTTCGATGAGATCTTGGGCGACCTTGTCCTTGTCGCGTTTGTCCACGATGTTGAAGTGCGCCACGTCCTTGACGATATTGGCGGGCAAAGTGAGGAGGCGGGTGATGAGGCCTTGGTCTTTCTGCGAGCTCAGGTAGAGGGCGGTGAGTTCGTGCGAGAGCTTGAGCGCTTCCTGCGCGGCGGACTGTGTCTCCATCAGATTGTTGTTGAGCTGCTGGTTTTTCGCGAGCTCGGAGGTGAGGACGGTGCCGACTTGGTCGGAGATACGTTTGCTGTAGGCCTCGATGGATTCGCGCGTGAGGTTCTGGTCCTTCGACATCTCCGCGAGGATAGGGGAAATCTTTTCAGCCATGCGGGACGAAACTTTATCAACCTGCTCGTTCTGCATCTGCTCGGCCTCTTCAGGCGTTATGGGCAGGGGATTGTAGGGCTGGACTTTTTTCGCGATGGCTTCGGCGAGGGCGTCAACTTTTTGCTGGTTGAGCTTGGCGATCTCCTCGTCGGTCATGAACAAGTCGGCCTGGCGCTTGGCGATGGCGTCCTTGAGGAGCTGGTCCACGGCGGCGATTTGGCGGCGGTTGTCCTCGGCGGCGACCTTGAGCGCGTCGTTTTGTTCGCGGAGCGGTTCGAGCTCTTTTTGTTGCGTGGCGGCCATGTTGGCGACGGTTTGCAGGTGCAGCCAGTAGGCGGCGCCGACCACGATAATGGCGGTCAGCAAAATGGTCGGGAATTGTTCTTTAAGTTTTTGCCACATGGAGGTGATGGGTTTGCGGGGTGGACTAAGCATGAGGAACGGTCGGCGGAATGCAATCTCGCGCTGGTCCGGTGGTTTGCGGTTGTTTTTCGGGCGAGGACACCCAGCGTGGCGACGTGAGCTTAAACCGGTGTGAACAAATGGTTTTTGACTATTGGGCGGCCAATCCTGACGAAGGACGGTTTTGGCGGGACAAGGTGCAATCGGTGGTGCATTCGACCGCGAATGAGGCTACGGCGGCACTCCGCTTGGAGGCGGATATCTGGACGTATTATGTTGAGCGGAGCGGGGTTGTGAAATCATTCATGGAGGTGGCGGAGCGGGAGGGGCTGGCCCGCACGAGTATGCGCAATCTGGCCGAGCTCATGATCCGGCTGTGGACTGAGCCCCGGCCCAAGCCCAAACGCGCCCAGCTGGGTGCATAAATCTTCGGTGGAAAATCCTACCGGGGAGCGGGATGTAATTTTGTTGTTCTGCGGGCTTGAAAATCTCCCGCAAAGAGGGACTTTAGCCGTCCCTCACGCGCCCTTTCCAACTTGCATTGCCATGCGGTTTTTTAGGCGGCGCGGAGGGAAAATCAGGCGGATCGCTTAGGGGTAGGCGATCCGCCTTCCTTTTTTTAAGCACCGAGACGAGGGGGAAATTTTTTCGGCAAGCTCAATTCCTGCATCGACAAACCCTTCGGTTATTCACAACTTGCTCACACCGATGGAAAACCTGCGCGGGGTGACAGCCCCTCAATCGCGGCCAAGGGTTTCGGGCAAGGTGAAGACCTTCGTGCTCGACACGAACGTCTTGCTCCACGACCCGCAATCGATCTTTAAATTCGAGGACAACAACCTCGCCATACCCGTGGAGGTGCTGGAGGAGCTCGATGCGATCAAAACCGAGCAGTCCACAGAGCGCGGCCGCAACGCCCGCCGCGTGCACCGGTTGCTGCAAGAGCTGCTTCCCGACTCCCGCTCGATGCACGAAGGCGTGAAGCTGGACAACGGCGGCACGCTTTCGATCATCATCAACCCCTATCTGCTGGACCCCAACCGCACCTCGCCCGCGATGCAGCGGCTCAAGGCCATTTTGCCGGACCTCTCGAAGAAGGACAACCGCATCATCGCCGCGGCGCTCTTTGTGCAAGAGCAGTTTCCACCCCCGACCGTGCTCGTGACGAAGGACGTCAATGTGCAACTCAAGGCCCGCGCGGTCGGCCTCGAATCGGAGGACTACCTGAACGACAAGGTGCCGGAGGAGACGGACGAGGGCAGCTACCACGAGATTCCGGTCAATGTGCACGAATTGCAGCGATTCTGCTCCGAAGGTTTTTTCGAACTCGAGGCCGAAACCGCCGCGCGGCTCTACCTCAACCAATACGTCCTGCTGCGGTCTGCCGAGGGCAAGACGATGCCCGCGCGCTACATGGGCGACGGTCTCATCCGCCGCCTGCAATTGCCCGATTTCGTCAAGGCACCGGGCGGCATCCCCATTCGCGCCCGCAACCTCGAGCAGCAATTCCTGATGGACGCACTGATGGATGACTCGGTGAATCTGGTCACCTGTTACGGCAAAACAGGCACCGGCAAAACGATCCTCACCATCGCCTGCGCCATCGCGCAGATTTACGACGAAGACTGCACCTACGACGGCGTCTCCATCTCGCGGCCCGTCATCGCGCTCGGCAAGGACATCGGTTTTCTCCCCGGCACGCTGGAGGAGAAAATGAAACCGTGGCTGCAGCCCTACTACGACGCGCTCGAGGTGCTCATGCCCTCCAAGCCGCCGAAGGAGC